>NZ_JAKUDW010000015.1:0-87468 GCF_022662595.1 Bacillus cereus group sp. BfR-BA-01524
CCAACGGGAGCGACAGGAATAACAGGAGCAACAGGTCCAACGGGAGCGACAGGAATAACAGGAGCAACAGGCCCAACGGGTGCAACCGGTCCAACAGGTACAAGTATCACGGCGACATATGCATTTGCAAATAATACGTCGGGAACAGCGATATCGGTCCTTCTTGGTGGAACGAATGTCCCGCTTCCAAATAATCAAAACATTGGTCCAGGAATTACTGTTTCTGGTGGGAATACAGTATTTACGGTTGCAAATGCTGGGAATTATTATATTTCATATACGATTAATATAACGGCTTCATTATTAGTTAGTTCACGGATTACAATTAATGGAGCACCACTTGCTGGGACGATTAATGCTCCTGCGTTAGCAACTACATCATTTAGCGCAACAATCATTACAACTCTTGCAGCAGGAGATGCTATTAGCTTGCAATTATTTGGTTTGTTAGCTGTCGCAACATTATCAACAACTACTCCAGGAGCAGTGTTAACGATAATAAGATTGAGTTAAACTATAACTCTCTTACTCTTTTAAGATTAAGAGAGTTTCTACATATAATAAGAAGTTAATGAAGTAAAGCATAGTTATATAAAAGTCAGAATATTATGATTGTAACGTTATGGTGACTATAATATAATGAAAATAACCATCATGAATGAACATTCATTTATTTTTTATGTATTTGAAGGGGGAATGAAGGTGGAAAAACCATGGTTGAAAAGTTATCCAGAGGAAATTCCGAGTACGATTTCTTATGATATTCAGCCGCTTCATAGATATGTAGAACAGATGGCTTCTCGCTACCCAGAAAAGAAAGCGCTTCACTTTTTAGGGAAGGATATTACGTTTTCGGACTTCCATGATAAGGTGAAGAGGTTTGCAAATTATCTTCAAAAGCTCGGTGTGGAAAAGGGTGATCGAGTTGCTATTATGTTGCCGAATTGTCCGCAAGCTGTAATTGGTTATTACGGTACATTACTTGCGGGAGGTATCGTAGTACAAACCAATCCACTGTATACAGAAAGGGAATTAGAATATCAGCTTCATGACTCGGGAGCAAAAGTAATTCTTTGTCTCGATTTAGTGTTTCCAAGAGTAACGAATGTTCAATCTGCTACAAAAATTGAGCATATTATCGTAACTCGTATTGCAGACTTTTTACCATTCCCTAAAAATCTATTGTATCCATTTGTGCAGAAAAAACAGTCGAATTTAGTTGTGAAAGTATCAGAGAGTGAAACGATTCATCTTTGGAATTCAGTAGAAAAAGAAGTGAATACGAATGTTGAGGTGCCTTGTGATCCTGAAAATGATCTAGCTCTTTTACAGTACACAGGAGGAACAACCGGATTTCCGAAAGGAGTTATGTTAACGCATAAAAACCTTGTTTCTAACACTTTGATGGGAGTGCATTGGTTATATAACTGTAACGAAGGTGAAGAAGTCGTCCTTGGGGTTCTTCCATTTTTCCATGTTTATGGTATGACAGCTGTTATGAATTTAAGTATTATGCAAGGATACAAAATGGTCCTTATTCCAAAGTTTGATATGAAAATGGTTTTTGAAGCGATTAAGAAGCATAAAGTGACATTGTTTCCAGGGGCACCAACTATTTATATCGCTCTTTTAAATAGTCCGCTTTTAAAAGAATACGATATTTCTTCTATCCGTGCTTGTATTAGTGGATCAGCACCACTGCCAGTAGAAGTACAGGAAAAGTTCGAAACAGTTACAGGTGGTAAACTAGTAGAGGGATATGGTTTAACAGAATCCTCTCCGGTTACACATAGTAATTTTTTATGGGAAAAGCGAGTGCCAGGTAGCATCGGAGTTCCGTGGCCAGATACAGAAGCAATCATTATGTCGCTTGAAACTGGTGAGGCATTACCGCCAGGAGAAATAGGTGAAATTGTAGTGAAAGGCCCTCAAATTATGAAAGGATATTGGAATAAGCCAGAGGAAACAGCGGCTGTATTGCAAGATGGCTGGCTCCATACAGGTGATGTTGGCTATATGGATGAAGATGGCTTCTTCTATGTAAAAGATCGCAAGAAAGATATGATTGTCGCGAGTGGATTTAATGTGTATCCTCGTGAAGTTGAAGAAGTATTATATGAGCATGAAAAAGTGCAAGAAGTAGTGACAATTGGAGTTCCAGATCCGTACCGAGGAGAGACAGTTAAAGCATTTGTTGTGTTAAAAGAAGGTACGGAATGCTCTGAGGAAGAATTAAATCAGTTTGCACGTAAATATTTAGCGGCTTATAAAGTGCCGAAAGTATATGAGTTTAGAGATGAATTGCCGAAAACGACAGTAGGGAAAATTTTACGCCGTGTTCTAATAGATGAAGAGAAGAGAAAGAATGAGGATGAGCAAACGGGCTAAGGCCCTTTCTTTTTGAAAAATAGGATTGACACTTTTCTAAATAGTCAGTATTATAAGAATATGAATGACTATTCATTCAGTCATCTTCTTGAAGGGGACAGTAAAGTGAAGAAAAATAGACCGAAATACAATCAAATTATTGATGCGGCAGTCATTGTGATTGCAGAGAATGGGTATCACCAAGCGCAAGTTTCTAAAATCGCAAAGCAAGCTGGGGTAGCTGATGGCACGATTTATTTATATTTTAAAAATAAAGAAGATATATTAATATCCTTATTCCAAGAGAAGATGGGAGAATTTGTCGAAACAATTCGTCAAAAAACAGCAGGAATTGAAAGCGCTGTATCGAAGTTATTCATGTTGGTAGAAACGCACTTCTTGCTGTTGTCGCAAAATGATCCGCTTGCTATCGTTACGCAATTAGAGCTGAGGCAGTCCAATCAAGACTTGCGCCTTAAAATAAATGAAGTATTAAAAGGCTACTTACAAGTTATGGATGAGATTTTAGAGACTGGTATAAAACAAGGTGAATTTCAAGCAGATTTAAATGTTCGCGTGGCAAGACAAATGATCTTTGGAACAGTAGATGAAGTTGTGACCAATTGGGTAATGAGCGATCATAAGTATGATCTGGTCGCACTTTCAAAAACGGTACACGGGCTACTTATTGCAGCTTGTGGTTATCGTCAATAATGGGAGGGATCATGTTGAAATTCCTATCTGTAAGAGTTGAAGATCATATCGCGGTGGCGACGTTAAATCACGCACCAGCGAATGCGATGTCTTCACAAGTTATGCATGACGTTACTGAATTAATTGATCAAGTGGAAAAGGATGATAACATTCGTGTTGTTGTTATTCACGGTGAAGGACGTTTCTTCTCAGCAGGAGCAGATATTAAAGAATTTACATCTGTTACTGAAGCGAAGCAAGCAACAGAATTAGCACAGCTTGGACAAGTTACGTTTGAGCGTGTTGAAAAATGTTCAAAACCAGTTATTGCGGCAATTCATGGAGCGGCACTGGGCGGCGGCCTTGAGTTTGCTATGTCTTGCCACATGCGCTTTGCAACTGAAGGTGCAAAACTTGGTTTACCTGAATTAACACTTGGATTAATTCCTGGCTTTGCAGGTACACAGCGCTTACCACGTTATGTTGGGAAAGCGAAAGCTTGTGAAATGATGTTAACAAGTACACCAATTACTGGTGCAGAAGCATTAAAGTGGGGACTTGTTAACGGATTGTTCTCTGAAGAATCATTTTTAGATGATACGCTTAAAGTTGCAAAACAAATTGCTGGAAAAAGTCCAGCAACAACTCGTGCTGTACTAGAGTTATTGCAAACGACAAAATCGTCTCATTACTATGAAGGTGTACAACGTGAATCACAAATTTTTGGTGAAGTATTTACGAGTGAAGATGGAAGAGAAGGTGTAGCCGCATTTTTAGAAAAGCGTAAACCTTCATTTAGTGGCAGGTAGTTCAATTATTTTTTTAATATAAATTAACAGAAAATTAAAATTGATAGAATCTTTCTGAAAAACAAGGGGGTAAATGGAATGAACATCTACGTACTCATGAAACGAACATTTGATACAGAAGAAAAAATCGTAATTAAAAACGGTGCAATTTACGATGGCGAAGCGGAATTCATCATCAACCCTTACGATGAATATGCAATTGAAGAAGCAATTCAAGTAAGAGACGCACAAGGTGGAGAAGTTACAGTTGTAACAGTCGGTGGCGAAGATAGTGAGAAAGAACTTCGTACTGCATTAGCAATGGGCTGTGATAAAGCGGTATTAATTAATATTGAAGATGATGTAGAAAATGGTGACCAGTTCACGACAGCAAAAGTGCTTGCTGAATATTTAAAAGATAAAGATGCAGATTTAATTTTAGGCGGAAACGTTGCAATTGATGGTGCATCTGGACAAGTAGGGCCACGCGTAGCTGAAGCGTTAAATATTCCATATGTAACGACAATTACAAAACTTGAAATTGACGGTACAAATGTGAAGATTGAGCGTGATGTTGAAGGTGATACAGAAGTGATTGCAACTTCATTACCAGTTTTAGTAACAGCACAGCAAGGTTTAAATGAACCTCGTTATCCATCGCTACCAGGTATTATGAAAGCGAAGAAAAAGCCACTAGAAGAAGTAGAATTAGATGATTTAGATTTAGAAGAAGATGATGTGGAAGCAAAGACAAAAACAATTGAAATCTATTTGCCTCCTAAGAAAGATGCAGGAAAAGTGTTACAAGGCGAGCTGCAAGATCAAGTAAAAGAACTTGTATCGTTGCTCCATACAGAAGCGAAAGTAATCTAATAAAATACGAAATTATATATGCAGGAGGGAAAATCTATGGCTCGTAAAGTATTAGTAATGGGTGAAGTTCGTGATGGATCGCTACGTAACGTTTCGTTTGAAGCGGTAGCAGCAGCAAAAACAATTGCAGAAGGCGGTGAAGTAGTAGGTCTTCTAATTGGAGACAGCGTTGCCTCTTTTGCAAATGAATTGATTCATTACGGTGCAGATCGCGTTGTGACAGTTGAAAATGATAAATTAAAATCATATACATCTGATGGTTATGCACAAGCGTTTTTAGCTGTACATGCTGAAGAAAATCCAGAAGGTATTGTTTTTGGACATACAGCACTTGGTAAAGATTTATCACCAAAATTAGCAGCAAAGCTTGAAGCTGGTTTAGTTTCTGACGTAACTGCTTTAGAGGTTGAAGGTGGAAATGTTATCTTCACTCGTCCAATTTACTCTGGTAAAGCATTCGAGAAGAAGATTGTAACAGACGGCATCTTATTTGCGACAGTGCGTCCAAATAACATTGCAACTCTGGAAAAAGATGAGTCTCGCAGCGGTGACGTATCTTCTATTACAGTTGATGTGAAAGATTTACGTACAATCATTCAAGATGTTGTCCGTAAAACAGCAGAAGGTGTGGATCTTTCTGAAGCGAAAGTTATTATCGCTGGCGGACGCGGTGTGAAGAGTGAAGAAGGATTTAAACCATTAAAAGAGTTAGCTGACGTACTAGGCGGCGCTGTTGGGGCATCTCGTGGTGCTTGTGACGCTGAATACTGTGAGTACTCATTACAAATTGGTCAAACTGGTAAAGTTGTTACGCCAGACTTATACATTGCATGTGGTATTTCTGGTGCGATTCAGCATTTAGCAGGTATGTCTAACTCAAAAATAATCGTTGCGATTAATAAAGATCCAGAAGCAAGTATCTTCAAAGTAGCTGACTACGGTATTGTCGGTGACTTGTTCGAAGTTGTACCTCTTTTAACAGAAGAGTTTAAAAAGTTAAAAGTACATTCATGATTTAAGTACCCTTGAGTTCCAAGTGAAGTACCCCTATATATAGAAAAAGGTGAGAGATCCCCTGTCTCTCATCTTTTTAGTATTTAATCCGTATTTTTATATAGTATAAAGGAACATTTTTTTGTTACAATACATAACGATACATATTATTCGCCACGTATATAAGTTAATGATATACTCTTGGTAGAATATACTTGAAGGAGGAAATAAAATGGCAATTGTAAACGCAAATGACCAAAGCTTCGCAGCTGAAACTAGCGAAGGTGTTGTATTATTAGATTTCTGGGCACCTTGGTGTGGACCTTGTAAAATGATCGCTCCTGTATTAGAGGAAATCGATGCAGAACTAGGCGAAAAAGTAAAAGTAGTAAAAGTAGATGTTGATGAGAACCAAGAAACTGCTCGTCAATTCGAAGTAATGAGCATTCCAGCTCTTTTCGTATTAAAAGACGGTAAAGTAGTTGATCAAACGTTAGGTTACAAACCGAAAGAAGCGTTAGTAGAATTAGTTTCTAAACATTTCTAAAATAAAAAAGCTACCAGTTGGTAGCTTTTTTATTTTCTTTTTTACAGTCTTTCCGTTACAATAAAAGAACGTATGTTGGGTGTTTGGGCATAGTATGTTTTCAAGGGAAAATAAAAATGCTAAGTATGTAGAAATGGAGGGAGACGAGTGCACGAACATTTGAAAGAGAAGTTGGCTATTTTACCAGATCAACCTGGTTGTTATTTGATGAAAGATAAGCAAGGAACGGTTATATATGTTGGAAAGGCAAAAGTGCTTAAAAATCGTGTGCGCTCGTACTTTACTGGTTCACATGATGGGAAAACACTGCGGCTTGTAGGCGAAATTGTTGATTTTGAATATATTGTAACCTCTTCGAATTTAGAAGCACTTATTTTAGAGTTAAATTTAATTAAAAAATATGATCCGAAATATAATATTCAATTAAAAGATGATAAAACATATCCTTTTATTAAAATTACGGCGGAGAAGCAACCACGCTTACTCATTACTCGAAATGTAAAAAAGGATAAAGGAAAGTATTTTGGTCCTTATCCAAATGCACAATCTGCTCATGAAACGAAAAAACTGCTAGATCGTATGTATCCGCTGCGGAAATGTACGAATATGCCAGATAAAGTTTGTTTGTATTATCATATGGGTCAATGTTTAGCGCCGTGTGTGAAAGAAGTGACGGAAGAACAAAATAAAGAAATTGTAGATGAAATTATTAAGTTTTTAAATGGTGGACATAAAGAAGTTCGTTCAGAATTAGAAATAAAAATGTATGAGGCCTCAGAGAAACTAGAGTTTGAACGTGCAAAAGAGTTGCGTGATCAAATTGCTCATATTGATGCGATTATGGAAAAACAAAAGATGATTATGAGTGACTTAGTGGATCGTGATGTGTTTGGATATGCAGTGGATAAAGGATGGATGTGTGTTCAAGTTTTCTTCGTTCGAAAAGGAAAGCTAATTGAACGTGATGTTTCTATGTTTCCAATTTACGATGAACCAGAAGAGGGCTTTTTAACGTTTATCGGCCAATTTTATGAAAACAGTAGTCATTTTAAGCCGAAGGAAATTGTCGTTCCAGGAAGTATAGACTCGGAATTAGTAGAGCGCTTTTTAGAAGTAGAAGCAACACAGCCGAAACGTGGTAAGAAAAAAGATCTTGTAGAATTAGCAAATAAAAACGCAAAAATTGCTCTTGAAGAGAAGTTTTACTTAATTGAACGTGATGAAGAACGAACGATTAAAGCAGTAGATCATTTAGGGAAGCAGCTTGGGATTGAAACGCCGTATCGTATTGAAGCGTTTGATAACTCAAATATTCAAGGAACAAATCCTGTTTCTGCAATGATTGCTTTTATCGATGGGAAACCGGCGAAGAAAGAGTATCGAAAATATAAAATTAAAACGGTTCAAGGACCAGACGATTATGAGTCTATGAGAGAAGTTGTGAGGCGCCGTTATACAAGGGCACTTAAAGAAAATTCACCCTTACCTGATTTGATTATTATTGATGGAGGAAAAGGCCATCTAGCGGCTGCAAGTGATATTCTAGAGAATGAGCTCGGATTATATATTCCGATGGCAGGTCTTGTGAAAGATGATAAACATAAAACCTCCCATTTAATTATTGGGGACCCACCGGAACCTGTGATGCTTGAGAGAAATAGCCAAGAATTTTATTTATTGCAGCGTATTCAAGATGAGGTGCATCGATTTGCGATTACATTCCATCGTCAATTACATGGGAAATCTGTCATTCAATCAGCATTGGATGACATTCCAGGAATAGGTGATAAACGGAAAAAGGTATTGTTAAAACATTTTGGTTCATTAAAGAAGATGAAAGAAGCTTCTATAGAGGAATTTGTCGAAGCGGGTATGCCGAAAAATGTCGCGGAGACGATTTATACGTATTTAACAGATAAGAAGACGTTGTAGTTTACAACGTCTTCTGTTTTTTGGTATAATTTCTGAAGATTTAAAATAAACGAATCTGAATGAAAATACAAAAAAGTCAACTAAACTGATATGTCTAGTTGACTGTAGGTAATGCTTACACTTCAATGAGATCTTTTATATCCCATTTTACAAGAAATGTAATAGAGTCAGAACGTTTTTTCTTTTCTTCGTATGACTCTGCAACGACGTTCCGTTGCTTTTGAATTTGTTCAGCGATGAATCCAGCTTCTAGTTGATAAGAAGAATGTCGTTTTTGTTTTTGACGTTCTGCAATGAGTGTGCCTTTAAGTTGGAACTGCATTTCACGACGCTTATGTTCAATAATGCTTAAAGTGCCCCAGCCAGCTTTTTCAAAGAACTGAATGACTTCTTCAATTGTTTCTAGCGGATATTTTCTTGCAAGGTTTCTACCAGACCAGTATAAAATACCATCTAAATCGTTGCCGATTAAATCAGGTAGTAATTCTTCACGTAGCAATTCATAAGCGAAGGCGTTCAATGAAACATCTTCTAAAGATGTTATATCGATTGTATTTTTACTCACAATATTCCCCTCTTTCTATAGGGATTATTATATAACATTTTTCATTTATAAAAACAGATTTTTCTTTAGGGAAATCTGAATATCTAAGAAGAAAAAAAGAATTGGCAAATTATATGCAAATTATGTATACGTTTTCTTGACGCTTCGACAAAAATAGGGGTAAAATGAACTTGTTATCAAATTATGCTGAAATATTTCGAATAATTTTTTCAGTTTTTCTTATGCCAATAGTGAAAAAACATTATTGTTATAAATTAATCTGAAAACAGCAGTCAAACATTCAAGGGGGTAATGGGGACATGAAAGGCCGCGAGTATACGTTTCGTAAGTGGCACTCATTAATGGGGGTCATCCCGGTTGGTGTCTTTTTGACGCAACATCTAATTGTAAACAACTTTGCAACAAGAGGAGCAGAGGCTTTTAACAAAGCTGCAGGCTTTATGGAGCTCCTTCCATTCCGGTATGCGCTAGAAATTTTCATCATCTTTTTACCGATACTGTACCATGCTATATATGGCTTATATATTGCATTTACAGCTAAGAACAATGCGGTTTCTTACGGTTATTTCCGTAACTGGATGTTCGTTTTCCAAAGAATTTCAGGTATCGTTACGCTGATCTTCATTTCTTGGCACGTCTGGGAAACTCGTATTCAAGCAATGTTAGGTAAAGAGGTAAACTATGATATGATGGCAGATATTTTAAACAATCCAGCTATGTTTGCATTCTACTTAGTTGGTGTTGTTTCAACAATTTTCCACTTTGCAAATGGACTATGGACATTCTGCATCAGCTGGGGAATTACAGTATCTCCACGTTCACAAAGAATCTCTACTTATGTAACATTAGCTATTTTCTTAGGTCTATCTTATGTAGGTGTGAGTGCATTATTAGCGTTCATCGATCCACAGCTAGCAAATCAGTAAGGAGTGGGAGAGCATGAAAGGGAAACTTATAGTAGTCGGCGGTGGCTTGGCTGGCTTAATGGCAACGATTAAAGCGGCAGAAGCAGGAGTAAATGTTGAACTGTTTTCTTTAGTACCAGTAAAACGTTCACATTCTGTATGTGCTCAGGGCGGAATTAACGGTGCCGTAAATACGAAAGGTGAAGGGGATTCTCCATGGATCCACTTTGACGATACAATTTATGGTGGAGACTTCTTAGCGAACCAACCACCAGTTAAAGCAATGTGTGAAGCAGCACCTGGTATCATTCATTTAATGGACCGTATGGGTGTTATGTTCAACCGTACGGAAGAAGGGCTTCTTGATTTCCGTCGATTTGGTGGAACACAACATCACCGTACAGCATTTGCTGGTGCAACAACTGGACAGCAATTACTTTACGCATTAGATGAGCAAGTACGTCGTCACGAAGTAGCAGGACTTGTAACGAAATATGAAGGTTGGGATTTCTTACGAGCTGTTGTTGATGATGAAGGTGTGTGCCGAGGAATCGTTGCACAAGACTTACAAACTATGGAGATTAAAAGTTTCGGAGCTGATGCCGTGATTATGGCAACAGGGGGCCCTGGTATCATTTTCGGAAAATCAACAAACTCCATTATTAATACAGGTACAGCAGCTTCTGCTGTATATCAACAAGGTGCATATTATGCAAATGGTGAGTTCATTCAAATTCACCCAACGGCAATTCCTGGAGACGATAAATTACGTCTTATGAGTGAATCTGCACGTGGTGAAGGTGGACGTGTTTGGACATATAAAGATGGTAAACCATGGTACTTCTTAGAAGAAAAATATCCGGCTTACGGAAACCTTGTACCTCGTGATATCGCAACGCGTGAAATCTTTGATGTTTGCGTAGAGCAAAAACTAGGTATTAACGGTGAAAACATGGTGTACTTAGATCTTTCTCATAAAGATCCGAAAGAACTAGATATTAAACTTGGTGGAATCATTGAAATCTATGAGAAATTTACAGGGGATGATCCTCGTAAACTACCAATGAAAATCTTCCCAGCTGTTCACTATTCAATGGGTGGACTATGGGTTGACTATAAGCAAATGACGAGTATTCCAGGTTTATTTGCAGCAGGTGAGTGTGATTATTCTATGCACGGTGGTAACCGCCTTGGTGCAAACTCACTATTATCAGCAATTTACGGTGGTATGGTAGCAGGACCAAACGCAATTGAATATATGAAAGGTCTTTCTAAATCATCAGATGCTGTTTCATCTACTGTATATGAGCAAAATGAATTAATCGAAACAGAGAAATTTAACAATATTTTAACGATGGATGGTAATGAAAATGCATATGTTCTTCATAAAGAGCTTGGAGAATGGATGACAGATAACGTTACAGTAGTTCGTGAAAATAAAAAGTTATTAGAAACAGATGCGAAAATTGAAGAGTTAATGGATCGTTACAAACGTATTAACATTAACGATACAGCGAGATGGAGTAACCAAGGTGCTTCATTTACACGTCAACTTGCAAATATGTTTGAGTTAGCACGTGTTATTACAATTGGCGCATATAACCGTAATGAGAGCCGCGGTGCGCATTACAAACCTGAATTCCCAAATCGTGATGATGCAAACTTCTTAAAAACTACTATGGCAAAATTTGAAGGAGAAGGAAATGCACCAGCATTCCATTACGAAGACGTTGATGTTTCATTAATTAAACCACGTAAACGTGATTATTCTTCAAAACATGATGTAGCTGCTAAGGGTGAAGAGAAGGGGGATAAACAACATGTCTGAGAAAACAATCCGCCTCATCATTACGAGACAAGATGGACCAGATGCACAAGAGTTTGACCAAGAGTTTGAAATTCCATATCGTCCTAATATGAATATTATTTCGGCGCTTATGGAAATTCGTCGTAATCCTGTTGATTCAAAAGGAAACCAAACAACTCCGATTGCATGGGATATGAACTGCTTAGAGGAAGTATGCGGAGCATGTTCGATGGTTATTAACGGAAAGCCACGTCAATCATGTACGGCTCTTATTGATCAATTAGAACAGCCAATTCGCTTAAAGCCGATGAAGACATTCCCAGTTGTACGTGATTTACAAGTTGACCGCAGTCGCATGTTTAATGCTCTAAAACGCGTTAAAGCTTGGATTCCAATTGATGGTACGTATGACTTAGGTCCAGGACCAAGAATGCCTGAGAAAAAGCGTCAATGGGCTTATGAGCTTTCAAAATGTATGACATGTGGTGTTTGCTTAGAATCATGTCCAAATGTAAACAGTAAGTCTGACTTTATTGGACCAGCGCCGTTATCACAAGCTCGCTTATTCAACTCACATCCAACGGGTGAAATGCATAAAGCAGATCGCTTACGTGCAATTATGGGAGATGGAGGACTAGCAAACTGTGGTAACTCTCAAAACTGTGTGCAATCATGTCCGAAGGGTATTCCTTTAACAACTTCAATTGCGGCATTAAACCGTGATACAACAATTCAATCGTTCAAAGATTTCTTTGGTAGCGATAATAACTATTAATAAATATTGCCTCTTCATCTTGAAGAGGCAATATTTATAATTATATTTTTCAGTTTATTCTGTTTTTTGATAGGAAGGGGAGATAGCGTTGAAGAGAATTTCTTATATTGAAGATTTCGAGAAATGGGAAAGTGGATTTTCATTTTACAATCCTGTAAAGGTCCGTTTTGGTGAAGTAGATATGTTTGGACATGTAAATAATGTCGTTGCTTTTACTTATTTTGAAGAAGCTCGTATCGCGTTGTTTAAAGAACTTGGATTTATGCAAGAGTGGACACATGCATCATCAGAAACGATGATCGTTGTTGCGGATTTACAATGTAATTTTATTAAGCAAATATATTTTGATGAACAGTTGAAGGTGTATGTAAAGGCAGGATCGGTTGGGAATTCTTCTTTAGATTTACATTATATGGTGAAGAATGCAGAAGGAGAGGTTTGTTTAGTAGGTCGTGGAATGATGGTTCAAGCGTCAAAAAAAACAGGAAGAGGCGAACCATGGCCTGAAGAATGGAAGAAGAAATTACTACAATGATAGAGTGAAAGAAAAATAAGAGAGCAATTTGCTCTCTTATTTTTTGTCTTCCATCGCTTCTTCTAATGTTAAGTGATGTTTATATAGGTATGTAGCGTATGGATTACCAACGTAGCGTAAGTGCCATGGTTCATATGCATATTCTGTTGTATCTGTTTTATCTTCTAAGTAACGGATGACAAAGCCGAATTCATGAGCGTGTTCCGCGACCCATTTTCCTTCTGCTGTCTCTCCAAAGATAGGCTCTAATTGAAATTTAGCTGTTTTTGAACTAATATCCATTGCTAAACCTGTTTGGTGTTCACTTGTACCAGGAATTGCGCTTACTGAATTAGCCTCAGCTTTTCCTTGACGTCTAACGTATGTATCATGCAACGATTTTTGGCGTTTGTATGAACGATAACCAGATACAGCTGTAAGATCAAGCCCTTCTTTTTTCGCAGCTTTGAACATGTTTTCAAGTGCCTCTGCAGCATCTTTGCGTAGTAATGTTTTTTCTTTATCTTTTGGACTAGTAAATGGTACGTTTGGTCTTGTTAAGTCCTCAGGAGTGTATCCATCTGGCAGTTTTCGATGTTTATTAATTAAGACAAGATTCGATTTTTGATTTGTTACAACTGAAAAGTCATTGTCTATTTTCTTTGCATTATGATCAGCTTTTGGAAAATCAGGGATTTCTTCTTTTGGGTGGTTAGTATGTTTTTGACTTTCGACAGCTTTCGCTTCATTGTGTAGTGGTGATTTAGAACCAAAGTAAGTGAAAGATGTGATACCGATTACAATAGTAGTGGCAGAAATAATTATTATCTTTTTCATAATGCCTTGTAATCACAGTCCCTTCTTAATAAAATGTGTATCGTTTTTTATTATAAATCTAGTTTGTTGGAAAAGGAATATAAGAGTCATAAAGTAATAGAAATGCAAAGAAAATGTCAGAAAATGTGTAAATTTGTAGTATTTTTTTATATAATTCATTTCTTATCTTTCATGAATTGCATTTTTTATGTAATATATATACATAAGAAGATGTAGCGATTATCGAGAATAAAGAACTTCTTGTATAGACTAGGAGTGAATGGGAATGGATTTTGCAACAATTATTGGACTTGTTTTAGGATTTTTAGCAGTGGTAGTAGGGATGGTCGTCAAGGGCGCTGACGTAACAGCCTTATTAAATCCTGCCGCAGCATTAATTATTTTTATCGGTACATTTGCTGCAGTATGTATTGCATTTCCGATGAATCAACTAAAAAGGGTTCCAAAACTATTTAAAGTTCTTTTTGGTTCAAATAAAAAGGATTTAAGTTATGAACAGTTGCTAGAATTATTTGTTCATTGGACATCTGAAAGTAGAAAATACGGTATTTTGTCTTTAGAGCAACAATTAGACAAAATTCAAGATGAATTTCTTTTGCGCGGTATGAAATTTGTGATTGATGGCGTATCCGCAGAAGATTTAGAGCAGATTTTGGAATCTGAATTAGAGGCAATTGAAGAAAGACATGCAAAAGGAGCTGCTATTTTTTCACAAGCTGGTACGTATGCACCGACATTAGGAGTTTTAGGTGCTGTTATCGGTCTTGTAGCTGCGCTTGGTAACTTAACTGATATTGAAAAGTTAGGTCATGCTATTTCGGGTGCGTTTATTGCAACGATTTTTGGTATTTTTTCAGGTTATGTATTATGGCATCCATTTGCAAATAAGTTAAAGCAAAAATCTTCAGCTGAAATTGAGAAAAAACGTTTAATCATTGATTGTTTATTAATGTTACAAGAAGGTACATATCCGTTTATTATGAAGAACCGCATTTTAGGTGCACTTTCTGCAACTGAGCGTAAAAAGCTAGAAAAAGGAGCAGAAAAAAATGCGGAGTAAGAAAAATAGAAGAGGCAAAAAGAAAAAACATGATGAGCATATCGATGAAACGTGGTTAATTCCATATTCTGATATGTTAACGTTGTTATTTGCATTGTTTATCGTTTTATTCGCAATGAGTAGTATAGATGCTGCGAAGTTTAAACAGATGGCAGTTGCTTTTCGAAGTGAATTAGCTGGGGGAACAGGTAACAAAGAATTTTTAAGTGATCAAAAGCCAAATGAGGAAAAAGAATTATCAGCAAGTAGCCTTGAGGCAGAACAAGCAAAGAAACAAGAAGAAGCTAGAGCTAAAGAAAAAAAAGAGATGGATGAATTGAAAGCATTACAAAAAAAGATTGATCAATATATTAATGAAAAACAATTATCCTCTTCTTTTCAAACTAAATTAACTGAAAAGGGATTAATGGTGACAATATTAGAAAATATACTGTTTGATTCGGGGAAAGCAGATGTGAAATTAGAATCTTTAGGGATTGCAAAAGAGATGTCTAGCTTACTTGTTTCAGCGTCACCTCGTGAAATTACAGTATCCGGTCATACGGATAATGTCCCAATTGCCAATGCACAGTTTGCGTCGAATTGGGAATTAAGTACGCAGCGGGCAGTTAATTTTATGCAAGTATTACTACAAAATAAAGAATTACAACCAGAAAAATTTAGTGCGATTGGTTACGGAGAATACCGTTCAATTGCTCCGAACGATACACAAGAAGGAAAGGCAAAGAATAGACGTGTGGAAGTGTTTATCTTACCTTTAACAGAGAAAGCAAAATAAAGAGGATGGCGAATGCCATCCTCTTTATTTTGCATCAAATGATTTTAAATTGTCGCGACGGATTTTATCTTTTTCCGTATCTGATTTTTTGAAATCATAATCATATAAAGCGCCTTCCCAATCGCCATACATTGGATTCGGGAAAATAATGAATTTCTCACCAAATTGTGCTTTTGAATCTTCTACTGTTTGGTTACGATCTTTTACAGATTTTCCATCAAAACCTGTGAAATCAGATAAGTTATCACCGAAGAATAAGACAATATCATGAGTTTGAGAAACGAGTTCACGACGTTTTTCTTTTCCTTTTTCTTTCGGATCTTGTAGTAATATATGTTCTTTCGTTGCTTGAGGAGCACCTACACGCTCAAGATTTTTAATTGTTGCATCTAGTTGATTCGTTTTACGATTTGAGATGTAGTAAATATCTACACCTTTAGACTCTGTATATTTTAAGAAATCAATTGCGCCTGGAAGGGCTTCAGCCTCAGCTTTATTAATCCAATCATCCCATTTGTAAGGATAGCCTTTGCCTGTTTTTACGCTCATTGCTTGATGAGGACTGTTATCTAAAACAGTTTCGTCTAAATCAAGTACGATAGCAGGTTTTTTCTCTGTCCCTTTTGCAAGGACTGCATCAAGCTTTAATTGACCGATATTGTACCCTTGGTAGTAAAGTGCTTTCGTTTCGCCAGCTGTTTGATACCATAAATCAGCCATTAATTGCTGTTCTGTTAATTTTACTTTCTCTTCTTTCGCCACTGTTTTCTCTGGTGTTCCTGAACATGCTACAAGTGATGTAGATAGAACCGCTACAGATAATAAAGTGGTAATGCCCCTCTTCATCTTCATATGTATCCTCCTTGATGTTAGAAAATCATTTTATATTATATATTAAAATATAATATTTTTATATGAACATTTGCATATTGTCTTTTGTATATATAGTAGTATGTCCTATATTAGAAAGATGAGCAAAATAATAATAGTTATTTTGACAAGTTTTATTGTCGTAATGACAATTATAATTGACAAAAAGAGTTTTGTTATTTACAATTTTAACTAAATAGAACAAATGATGGATTAATGACGGTGTTTACATATAAGGGGATGAAGTGTAGTGCTATATTTTGTCTTGAATAAACATAGTCTTTGAAAGAGAATACGAATGATACTAAAGGGGAGGCTTTATACTTTGAGTTTACAAATTCAAAACTTAACGAAACAATTTGGGGAATCAAAAGCAGTTAACGGTTTACAAATTTCGTTACCAAAAGGTGAAGTACTAGGATTACTTGGACGAAATGGTGCAGGGAAAACAACAACAATCAAAATGCTTCTCGGATTATTAACGCCTAATGAAGGTTCGATTACGTGGGATGGAAAAACATTTGGGGGTAGTGGCGTAACAATTGGGTATTTACCAGAAGAAAGAGGTTTATATACAAAAAGTAGAGTAATAGATCAGTTACGATATTTTGGTAGATTAGAAGGAATGTCGAAGAAAGAAGTAGATCAAGCTATTGATCATTGGTTAGAGCGTTTAGCGATACCAGAATATAAATTTAAAACGGCTGGAGAGCTTTCAAAAGGGAATCAGCAAAAAATCCAATTAATTGCTGCTCTTCTTCATAATCCGGAACTTCTCATTTTAGATGAACCATTCAGCGGCCTTGATCCAGTTAATGCCGGGATGTTAGCTAGTATTATTGAAGAACAAGTACAGATCGGAAAGACGATTATTTTATCAAGTCATCGTATGGAACAAGTAGAGGCTTTTTGCCAACATGTATGTATTTTGAAAAAAGGTGAAGCAGTCGTAAAAGGACAGCTAAGTGATATTAAGAAAGAATACGGTTTCCGTAATTTAACGATTGAAGATACAGTAGAGAATGAAAAAGGATTAGAAGCTATACATGTATCGTATGAAAAACAACAAGGCCTTCTTTATGTGAAAGTACAAGACGATGCGGAAGCTCTCAAGATTTTGCAACAGTTGCAAGAGCAAGGTGTTAGCTTACGACAATTCAAAATGTTAGAGCCGACGTTAAATGAAATCTTTGTAGAGAGGGCGAAATAACGATGCGTAAATTTTCTCACGTATTTTCATTTTATTTTAGGGAAGCGTTTTTATCTAAAAAATCATTAATTACGAGTGCGATTTTATTTTTAGTTGTGTTTGGGATTTTTGCATTTAATCATTTTACTTCAGGCGATGATAAAAATAAGGATAAAGATAAAATTGCAGTTGTAGTAGAGAGTTCCACATATAAAGTACAAAAAGATGAGCTAAATAAGCTATTGCCATCAGCAAAAATAACACTTGGTTCAAAGGATGATTTTGATAAACTGCATAAGCAAGTAGAAGAAGGCGATTTAGATGGTCTATTCCATGTGACAGAAAAGGGTGGGGCTCCATCGATTACATATATGTATAATGGATTTCCAAGCCAAGCAACTTCTGCAATTATGGCAGGATATTTAAAGCAACAATATACGATGGTGACGATTGCCAAAAATAATGTTTCACCAGAAATTGCACAGCAATTACAAACAGAAATTCAAGTAAAGCAAGAAGCGATAAAAGATCGTACATCTTCTTTCGGAATTGCCTATTTCTTTACATTTGCTTTATATATGTTTATTGTAGCGTTCGGAAATACAATCGCAATGAATATTGCATCTGAGAAGGCGTCACGTGTAATGGAAGTAATGCTTCCGAAAGTGAAGCCTCTTACGATGATGTATGCGAAAATTTTAGCGGTTGTTTCAACGGCTTTATTGCAACTTGTCATATTGGCGTGTGGTTATCTTATTCCATATTTGTTAGGTTGGGTCGATTTAGAAAGTGCCTCACTATTTGGTATTCCAATTGACTTTACGAAATTAGATGCAAAGGTTATAAGCATGTTTCTTGTTTATTTCATTACGGGATATTTACTTTATGCAATGATGTATGCTGCTGCTGGAGCTGTCGTGTCTAAGACGGAGGATTTACAAGCTGTATCTTTCCCGGTAATGATTTTAATTATGGCTGCATTCTTCATTAGTATTAAATCATTAAGTGATCCGAATAGTACTATCGTTGTTGTAAGTTCTTACGTTCCATTTTTTACACCGATGGTTACCTTCTCACGTATTGTAGCTGGTGAAGCAGGTATGCTAGAAATTACGATAACATTAGCAGTCTTATTGGCGACAATTGCGATATTAAATGCTGTTACAAGCCGCATTTACGTAAATGGTGTAATGAATTACTCCGACAAAGTGAAATTTAAAGATTTAGCGAAATTTATAAAGCGTCAATAATGAGAGAAAAGCATGATTTCCTATTGAAATCATGCTTTTTCTTTATGTATAAATTAAAAATAGTATATAATAATAAGAGTCGTCTTTTAATAGAATGAATAAAAAGGAGGGTGTGCAGATGGGGATTAGTAGTCGTTTTACAGTAGGTGTTCATATGCTGACATTACTTGCGATAGATCGAAACTCTCGCTGTACCTCTGAATGGATTGCCGGTAGTGTGAATACAAATCCAGTTGTGATTCGTCGCATTACAGGAATGTTGAAGAGAGCAGGGCTTGTTGATGTACAAGCTGGTAAAGGTGGTACGACACTTGCTCGAGATTTAGAAGAAATTACATTACTTGATGTATATAAAGCGGTGGAAGTTGTAGAAGAAGGACAGCTATTTTCCTTCCATGAAAATCCCAACATTGAATGTCCAGTAGGAGCTAATATTCAATCAGTATTAGAAATTATTTTAATGCAAGCGCAAGAAGCGATGGAAAACGTGCTTGCAAATGTAACGGTAGATCAATTAGTTACAAATTTAAAGTCTAAAATGAAAGAATAAAAAAGCGAGCTTCCTCATAATGAGGGCTCGCTTTTTTTTATTCAGAAATATTGAAAATTCTATTTTTCAGTATTTAAAATGAATTTACCTACGATAGCTGCGAAGATACCACCAAGAATTGGTGCTACGATGAATACCCATAGTTGAGAAAGTGCTTCTCCACCAACAAATAAAGCTGGTGCGATACTACGAGCTGGGTTAACAGATGTTCCAGTTAACGGAATTCCTAATAAGTGGATTAAAACTAATGTGAAACCAATTACTAGTCCAGCTAAAGAAGAACTTCCTTTTTTACCTGTTACAGCGACGATAACTAAAATAAATACGAAAGTTAAAATGAACTCAACTAAAAATGCTCCAGATAAACCAAGAGTTCCGAAACCATTTTGTCCTAAATTATCTAAAGGTGTTTTAGCAGATTTTAAAATTGTTACTAACGTTGCAGTTCCTAATAAACCACCTAAAATTTGAGCTAATACATAATAACAAAGTTCCATAGCGTTCATTCGTTTGTTGATGAACATAGCTACTGATACTGCTGGGTTAATGTGACATCCAGAAATTGTTCCGATGCTATATGCCATAGCTACAATAGATAAGCCGAAAGCCATAGCGATTCCTAATGTTCCAATTCCTTCGATTCCGCCGCCAGTGACAGCTACTCCAGTTCCGAATAATACAAGTACAAATGTACCAATAAATTCAGCGATTGCTTTTTTTAACATAATTTACCTCCTATTAATGCGCATGAAACGTATTATAACATACGTTTTAGTATAAACAGCCAATGAAATACTATTCTGATAAGGCGAAATAGGGGGACAATAAAAAAGAGTATGGTTCATCTCTATAGAACCATACTCTTTTTTTTATGCTGATTTTTTCTGTTTAACGGCTGGAATAGATCGGTTTAAAATACTATTTGCAACCATTCCTAACATAATAATAATCATTCCAAGTAGGGAAAGCCCGCCAGGAAACGAACCATTCAAGAAAACAATTTCTCCAAGTACGGTAAAGACCATCGTTCCAGCTTGCGTTGCTTCAACAGCTCCAAGTAAAGCCAGGTTATCTTTTGCTAAGTCAGTAGCAAAGAAAAATGTCATCGTTGCAATAACGCCGGAACATAATGCTAACAAAAATCCTTGAAGCATTTGGCTAGATGTTGGAATACCCGTAGTAGAAAATCCGTATACACCAAGCAAAATTGTTATAGGAAGACTTCCAATTGCCATTCCTAATACACGTTGGAACGTATCAAGGCGTCCGCCAACAAGCTCCATCATTTTTCGGTTACCGAACGGATATAAGAAAGCGGCTAATACGACAGGTAAAAAACCTGAAATGAACTGAGTCATTGTAATATGGCCTGCGGCAGTTGCTTGCATACAAATTACACCAAGTAAAATAAATAAAGCAACATATAAGCTACGAAGTGGAATTTTTCCACGTACAAGTTTCGTACCTGATTTTGTTTCTATTTTCACAAAAAATAGTGGTGATAGTAGTAAACCAGCTAAAATCGTAACTTGCCAAGTTCCAGCAACGAGCCAAGCTGGAGAAAAGACAGCTGCGAAACTTAATAAAGAATAAAAACCAATACCGGCAACAGAACCCCATCCGATCCACGCCAATGGATGTTTTTTTAACTCTTTCCATAATCCCCTAAAGTTTTTGCGAAATAAAACGATAAGGAATAAAATAGGGAGAGCAAATAAAAAACGGAAGGAAGCTGTCCAAGCCCAGCTTGTTCCAGATACATTCATTGCTCTATTAATAATAAAGGTTGCAGAAAAAAAGGCCGATGATAAAAGACCTAATAAAATTGCGCGCATGAAGTATAGCACTCCTTTCGAAAATAAATAATTATGTATAGTATGATATACTTTAATTGAATAAAAGTAAACTATTTTATACTTTGAGGTGGTTTTATATATGAAAGAAAATGAAGATATGCAAACGAAAGAAGTCATTCAACAAGTTGGACAGTTATTGAGACAAATTCGAAATGAGCAGAAATTAAGTTTAGAAGAATTAGCTCATAAAACAGGAGTTAGTAAATTAACATTAGGAAAGATCGAAAGAGGAGAAACAAATCCGACGCTAGCTGTCATTTGGAAAATAACGAAAGGGTTATCAATTCCTTTATCCAGATTAATGGTTGTCGGAGAACCTGTAGCCGTTGCGCGCTGTGGAGAAGGATTTGCAGTAGATGTAGGACAAGCATGGCATTTAGAAACGATGTTCCGTTATACGAAAGAAACAGGGATGGAAATGCATCGTGCTTGTTTACGATCAAATAGTATATATGAACCAGAAGCTCATCATGAAGGTGCGATTGAGCTTGTAACGGTAATGAAAGGGAAAGTGTCTATTCAAGTGGAGAATGATGTATATGAATTAAATGAGTTTGATTCCATTCAATTTGAAGCGAATAAGAAGCATATTTATAAAAATGAAGAAGAAGAAGTGGCGGTATTACATTTAACGATGAAATATTCTTCATGAAAAAATCCCCTATAGAAAAATCTATAGGGGGTTTTGTATACACTATGCTCAAATATATGAAAGAATGTTATTAGTAAGAGCGTGGCATAAGTAATAAACAAATAAAATAAACTAAAAACCCCGTCCCAAAACATAAAACTGCAATGACCCAAAGTATGCGAATGAGAGTAGAGCTAATATCAAAATATTCTCCTAAACCACCGCATATACCAAATAGCATTTTATCAGTTTCGGATTTACATAATCTTTTTGACATCTTCCAATACACTCCTTTTTATAGCAAACTCTATACTTCTATTCTATATGGAAATCTATGAGGAGACTATGAGGTTGTATGACATTTTTTTAGGGAACAGTCATATTAATTGTCTTAATTTTCAGTTGATATTAAAATTATAGTAAGAGGTAACTTTTAATAAAGGGTGGGGAAATAGAGATGACGGTATATTGGTTGACTAATGTAACGCTTGAATCGGGGTATACATATGAAGAGGGGAGAATTTCACAAACAGAAACAGAATTATGCAGTTTACTTATTGAAGATGGTCGAATTAAAAAAATTATAAAAGGGATTGTTCAAGAGGAAGATATAGTAACTTTTGATGCTAAGCACTTATTAATGTTGCCATCTTTCAAAGAGATGCACATTCACATTGATAAAACATATTATAGTGGCCCATGGAAAGCTTGTATGCCAGCAGAAAGTATTTTTACACGTTTTAATGAAGAAGAAAAAATTTTACCAAAGCAATTAGCAACTGCCCAAAATAGAGCGGAAAATATGCTAGAGTTACTACTGCAAAATGGTGCAACGAATATTAGAACGCATTGTAATGTTGATCCAATTATTGGGCTTGGTAATTTGGAGGCGACGTTAGCGGCATTAGAAACATATAAAAATCGAGTGTCTAGTAGAATTGTTGCGTTTCCGCAACATGGATTATTACGCAGTAATTCTGTGCAACTCGTGAAAGATGCGATGCGTATGGGTGCGCATCTAGTCGGAGGAGTGGATCCAGCTACAGTGGATAATGACATTGAAAAATCATTACATACAATTATGGATATCGCAGTCGAATTTAATGCGGATGTTGATATTCATTTGCACGATGCGAATAATCTTGGAACGTTTACGATGAAGAGATTGGCAAGTTTAACAGAAGAAGCAGGATGGCAAGGCCGTGTAACTATTAGTCATGCACTTGGACTTGGTGGTGTTACTGAGAAAGAGGCTGAAGAAGTGGCAGAAACACTCGCAAATGTAAATATTGATATTACTTCTACGGTGCCAATTGGTAAACAAGTAATCCCAATTCCGTTATTAGATAAAAAAGGTGTTAAGGTTTCATTAGGAAATGATAGTATTACAGATCATTGGTCACCGTTTGGAACAGGTGATATGCTTCAAAAGGCGAATCGATTAGCAGAGCGTTTTGGGTGGAGTGACGAAAGGTCTTTAGGAAAAGCACTTCGCTTTATTACAGGAGGAAAAGAAACGTTAAATAATGAAGGGAAGCGAGTATGGCCGAATGTAGGGGATGAAGCGAGTTTTGTTTTGACAAATGCGACATGCGCTGCTGAAGCAGTAGCGCGTCAAACAGAAAAACGTTTAGTCGTGTATAAAGGAAATATTGTTGTTGGAAGTTTAAATGAGGTGGAATTAAATAATCTTGTGTAGAAGAATCGTTTAAATATTTTGAGGAGGGTTCTAATGGTAAGTCTAGAACTCTTCTTTTTTATTCTTACAATATATTTTTTATAGGAAAGCTAGAAGGGATGAAAATTTTGGACAATCAACATAACCAAAAACATATTATGGGAACTTTGCAATGGTTTATATTTTTATTAGCAAATTCAATCGCATTACCAATTGTCGTTGGCGGATTATTTCATCTTACGACGGAAGAAATATTTTATTTAATGCAGCGTACGTTTTTTGTAGTTGGTATATCTTCTTTTTTACAAGGATGGCTTGGGCATAGACTGCCAATTGCGGATGGGCCGGCTGGATCTTGGGTTGGTGTATTTACCGTACTTGCTTATGCAACGGCCGGACAGGATCAATTACATAGTACACTGCAAATTTTAGAATTAGGAATGATAATCTCCGGTGTTATTTTAATAGGATTGGGAGTAACTGGTTTTATAGGGCGTATTTTATTTTTATTTACGCGGCTTGTGACAGGGACGTTTTTACTTTTATTATGTTTACAATTAAGTGGTGTGTTTTTAAAAGGAATGCTAGGAATTACAGCTACTATTTCTCAAATCGACGGATTTACAGCAATAATCGCGTTTAGTATATTTCTGTTCGTTATTATACTATCTAATTTTGGAAAAGGCTTTGTCAAAAGTTATGCAGTTTTAATAGGATTAATTAGTGGATGGATTATTTTTCTCATTGCAGGGAAAGTGACAATCCCATCTCAAGTAACTCATTTTGTGCAACTTCCACATATATTTGCTTGGGGACTTCCAAAATGGAATACAGGTATGGCAGCATCCAGTTTCGTTATGGTATGTATTTTAGTTTCGAATACGGTGGCAGCTATTATAGCAATTAATCAAGCAACTATTCATAAAGCGACTATTGAACAAAAACAGTTGAAGGATGGGACGTGGGTTGGGGGGATTTCACATATCATCTCTTCCGTATTTTCAACTGTAGGTGTCGTTCCGTTACCAGCAACGGCAGGATTTATACGTTTAACAAAACAAAAGTATATACGATCGTTCTTAATGGCATGTGCGTTACTAGTCGTAATGTCTCTTTTTCCAAGTATTATTCGTTACTTAGCATCTTTACCATCTGCTGTCGCATCGGCTGTTTTAATGGCTTCGTTCGTACAGTTAGTTGGAATTGGATTTAATAATATAAAACAAGTGCCGATGAGTGAAAGGAATGTAACGATTTTAGGCGTTGCAGTATTATTTGGCAGCGGCGTTATGTTTTTACCGTCTGGAGCACTCCAATCCTTGCCGTCTGTTATGCAATATATATTCGGTAATGGTTTATTTGTAGGTACAGTTGTAAGTATATTGCTAGAACAAATATGGCGCGCTGGAAAGTAAGTGGATAAAAAGAGTGTACGCACTGTATAAAAGTCTAAAATAACATAGGAAATAAAGCCCATTTTCATTCACCACCTGCACATTTCGTTCATACAATATCTTGACTAAATAAACACC
The DNA here is from genome assembly GCF_022662595.1 of Bacillus cereus group sp. BfR-BA-01524. NCBI lineage: Bacteria > Bacillati > Bacillota > Bacilli > Caryophanales > Bacillaceae > Bacillus > Bacillus cereus group sp. BfR-BA-01524. The sequence continues at coordinate 24,991 of NZ_JAKUDW010000015.1, forward strand.
CAACTTACACATACACAGCTCTGGCTTAAGCAAGGAGGGTTATACCAGTTGAAGGAAAAAGCGTATCAATCTAAACCTTTACTCACAAAGAGAGAAAGAGAAGTATTTGAATTACTGGTTCAAGATAAAACAACGAAGGAAATTGCAGGTGAACTTTTTATAAGTGAAAAGACAGTTCGCAACCACATCTCAAACGCAATGCAAAAGCTAGGGGTTAAAGGACGTTCACAAGCAGTTGTGGAGCTTCTTCGTATGGGAGAGCTCGAACTATAAGAAAGCAGCCGACTTTTATACAAAGAGTCGGCTATTTTTCTGTTTGCTTCACTTGCTATATGAATGATAAGAACACTCCATACATAAATAGGTAATAAGGAGGGGATATGTTGAAAAGGATACTGTTAGTTTCAACAAGTGCTCATGATATGAATGGACACCCGACTGGTTTGTGGCTTGAAGAGCTCGCAGCTCCTTATCAATTATTTAAAAAGTCTAAGTTTGATGTTGATATTGTGTCAATAAAAGGTGGGAGAGTACCTATAGATAGAGTGTCTATTCCGAATGGTATACCTCGCGAATTCAAGCACGTAGCTTCTTTATTGCAAAATACGAGGCCGATTTCGAATGTTCATTTTTCGGATTATGATGCGGTTTTATTTGGTGGTGGGCACGGGGCGATTGTAGATTTTCCAGGTAATCCATATGTAGCAAATTTAATTGAGAATATGTATAACAATAACCGGATTGTAGCGGCTGTTTGTCACGGAGTAAGCTCCTTAGTCGGTGTGAAAAATAAGGATGGCTCGTTTTTTGTTGCCGGTAAGCGTATAACAGGTTATACAAACGATGAAGAAAAAGCTGTACATTTAGAAAAGCACGTTCCGTTTTTGTTAGAAAGTAAGTTGAAAGAAGAAGGAGCTTTGTTTTATGTAGCTCCCAATTTTACGCCGCATGTGGTAGTAGATGGGCATTTAATTACAGGACAAAATCCACAGTCTAGCGTGGAAATAGGTAAGGCTATAAAAAGGGCTGTAAATAAATTATAGAAAAAGTACCCGCTACTAACAAAGGTAGTGGGTATTTTTATCCCGCTATTTGCCGAGCAGCCCGTAAAAGCCCAATTGGTGAGGGTTGATTAAAGTTTCACTTTATCCTAAAATTCCCCCCTCAAAATTGGTTTGTAACCGTCCAGTTGGTGATAATGGATTATAGTTTTTTATGTATAGTATATGAAAATGTAATAAACTAAAAAGGCGTAATAAGTATAATAACTTCATTTATAATCATTCGTGAATTTGCTATACTATTTTGTATGGACAAAAGGGGAGGCTCTTTTAAATGAGAAAAGTCGCATGTGCAAATACTTATATTAATAAAATAAAGCCCGTTATTAGAAAGACGAGTTTTAGCCAATTGAAAATAGATGAAATTGCGAAATATATGGATATTAGTAAAGCTACTTTATATAAACGTTTTTCTTCGAAAGATGAAATTATTGAGGCGGTAGTAGAGGATTTCATGAATTATCTACTCGAAGGTGATGTGGATAATCAAGATGAAAGCATGTCTTTTGCAGAACGTTTCCAAAAGACGTTTATCCACTCTTTAAAATGTGTGACATATATTTCGGATGTTTTTTTGCAAGATTTGAAAGAAGCATATCCGCATTTGTCAGATCAATTAGTCGCTGCACAACAAAATCGTAATCATAATTTGCAAATGTTTTTTGAAGCGGGTATGGAACAAGGTTATTTTAATAAAATGAATGCACAATTATTTATGGTACAAGATGATGTGATGTTACGACGTATTATAGATCATTCTTTTTGTATTCAGTACGATATTACTTTAAAGAAAGCGATACTTGATTTTTATCAATTAAAGAAGTATCAACTTTTTAAACCAGAGTATATAGAAGCAATTGATGATTCTGAAATTGAAAAAGAAGTTATTGCTATTTTGCAAATGATTTCGTAAAAAAGCAGATCTCCCTTAATAGAGGGAAATCTGCTTTTTTTAGTACATATTATTTTTGCAACTGTTTTAATACTAATTCGGCTACTGGACCACCTGAAGCTGGGTTTTGACCAGTGATAACACGATTATCTTCTAGAGCAAAAGCTTCCCAAGGCTGTGCAGCTTTTTCGTAAAGTCCTCCATTTTTAATGAGTTCATCTTCTGTTAAAAATGGAACGAATTGATCTAATTCAGCTAATTTTTCTTCTTCATTTGAAAAGCCTGTTACCTTCTTACCGCTAATTAAACGATCCCCATTACTTAATGTAATATGAAATAAACCAGCAGCTCCATGACAAACGGAAGAAACAATACCGCCGTTTTCATAAATATTGCGGCTAATATTTTGAAGTTCTTTATTTTCTGAGAAGTCCCAAATAACCCCGTGACCACCTGCGTAATAAATAACAGCGTAGTCTTCTGGATTCACTTCACTTGGTTTCATTGTAGAACCGAGGCGATTCATAAACTCTTTCTTTTGGTACCATTCCCAATCGATGCTCTCCGCCATTGCTAAACTATGTGGATCAATTGGTGTATAACCGCCTTGTGGACTGACGTAATCAACTTCGTAACCCGCTTCTTCTACTTTTTTTACGAAATGTACAGCTTCACCGAGCCAAAGTCCGGTAGCCCTATTTAAATTTGGGTATTTTTCTACGCTTGTTAATACAACTAACATTTTTTTCTTCATCATAATCCTCCTATAATGTCTCTTCTATATAAAAGTTCTGTATTCGTTTCATTTTATTAAGTTAAAAAATGCAAATTTGAATAATCATGCCAGTCCTCCTTATATCAGCTTCGAAATTAGTGTATAATAACTTTTGAACAAAGTAAACTAAAAAAACTAAATTAGTTTACTTTGTATGTTTTTCGTTGACAAACTGTAATGCTGAAACTATGATAGTTCCATGAATATCGAACAATATACGTGTTTCGTTTCGAATTCAATTTATTGCACGATAAATTAGCACCATTTATACATTTAATGAAGTTGTTTAGTGGTGATACAACATTTAAATAACTTCATTTTTTTATCTATAGTTTGACAGTTTTAAAATTGCAATCAGGAGAGTGTTACACATGGGGAAAGATATAAGTAACCATTCGAAATGGTTTGTTTTTACATTATGTTTTATTGTTTTGTTAGGACCGATGAACGCTGTGTTATTTAATGTAGCGCTAGAGGATATTGCTAATGATTTATCAATTAGTCAATCGAAAGTAAGTTGGGTTGTAGTAGGGTATTCTTTAGTCGTCGGTATCGGTTCGATGATATATGGAAAACTGGCTGATCGTTACAGTGTAAAAAGGCTATTAATTATTTCTATTATCATATTTGTAGCTGGTTCTATTGTTGGGTTTGTGAATCAATCTTATGAGATTATCATTTTCGCAAGGCTAGTGCAGGCGAGCGGAGGAGCAGCGTTTATTGCGCTTAGTATGATTGCGGTGGCTAAATTAGTTGCTCCAGCTAAAAAACCGGGTGCGTTAGCAATGATTAGTTCTTCTATTGCATTAGCGGTTGGTATTGGACCTTTAGTTGGTGGGGCAATTACAAATACGTTAGGGTGGCCGTATTTATTTTTATTTATGGTTATTTCAATGGTTGGTATTTTCTTGCTCGTAAAATTTATGCCAGAAGAGGTGCAACATACCGATGAAGTGTTCCACTTTGATTTCATTGGAGCATTTTTATTATTTGTATTGATTACGACCGTTTTATTAGGAGTGAATATTAATAGTTGGCTTTTTGTGTTATCTGTTGCTTTCCTATTTTTATTCAAGGCTCATATGAAGAGAGCAGAGTCGCCGTTTATTGATATTGAGTTGTTTACAAATAAACCATTACTGCGTTTAATAGCGGTCGGATTTATCATTAATGTGGGTTATGTGCTAGTTTATTATTATTACCATTACTGTTAGGAAGAGGGCACGGATTGTCTCCGTTCGTTATTGGAATTGTATTGTTTGTTGCATCTCTCTTTGGTATTGTATCTAGTTTTATTACCGGAAAGATTATTCCTGCGTTTGGGAATGTGAGGATGATGTATGTAGCGTCTGTAGTTATGATCATTGGCTTTTTAATTTTAGGGATTATTCCAGACGGGAACTTACTCTTTATTTTATTTGCGGTTATTTTAACATTTATGAGTTATTTGGCAATTCAAGTATCATTAAACACATTTATTCCGAAAACATTAAATCCAGCTAAAGTTGGAGTTGGCCTTGGTTTATATAATTTAATTAACTTTTTCGGTATGGCATTCGGACCAGCTGTAGCGAGCAAAATTATGGAATCTACAAATAGTTATCGATTGAATTTTATTTTGATCGTCATTTTAATTTCTGTTCATTTCGTCTTATTAATGGGAATGTCTTCTTTTCAAAAAAAGATGGAGCAATGAATATGCACTTTATATAGAAGAAACCGACTTTCTTATAGAAGGTCGGTTATTTTTCTATCTTGCAAATTATGAAAAAAAGGAGCAAAATAAAAAAGGTCCTAGTCTATACATGGGCAAATGAAAATTTTCATACAGAAGCATTTGAAGTGAGCGAACTTAAAGTGTGTAAAATATAATGATAAACATAAAAGATGATGAATGAGAAAACGGGTGATGAAGTTGAATAGAGCAATCGGTGTTATCGATTCAGGAGTTGGCGGTTTAACAGTAGCGAAGGAATTAATTCGTCAGTTGCCGAAAGAACGTATCATATATTTAGGAGATACAGCACGTTGTCCTTATGGTCCGCGTTCTCGAGAAGAAGTGCGTCAATTTACGTGGGAAATGACGGAGCATTTACTAGATTTAAATATCAAAATGTTAGTTATTGCGTGTAATACAGCAACTGCGGTTGTATTAGAAGAGATGCAAAAACAATTACCAATTCCAGTAGTGGGAGTTATTCACCCAGGATCACGTACAGCTTTAAAAGTGACAAACACGTATCATGTTGGGATTATTGGAACGATTGGAACTGTGAAAAGTGGTGCATACGAAGAGGCGTTAAAGTCTATTAATAACCGTGTTATGGTAGAAAGTTTAGCTTGTCCACCTTTCGTTGAACTTGTAGAGAGTGGGAATTTCGAAAGTGAAATGGCGTATGAAGTTGTAAGAGAAACGCTGCAACCACTGAAAAGTACCGATATTGATACACTTATATTAGGGTGTACACACTATCCAATTTTAGGACCTGTTATTAAAAAAGTAATGGGAGATAAAGTACAACTAATTAGTTCTGGTGATGAAACAGCACGTGAAGTAAGTACAATCTTATATCATAGTAAAATGTTGAATGAAGGAGAAGAACAAAGCGATCATCTCTTCTTAACAACAGGAAAAATAGGCTTGTTTAAAGAAATTGCATCAAAATGGTTCGGTCAACCGATTGAAAATGTGAAGCATATTCATTTAGAAAAAGAATAATAGTAGAATTCATATAAGTGAGCTCCTGAGAAATCAGGAGTTTTTTTGTTTTATCTTGCTATTTGCTGGGCAGTTAGAACCTCCACTGATTAAAGTTTCACTTTATAAGAGGCACAGCTTGTTCTAAAATGTGAAACGGCTCGTATACATAATAGTACAAACTTAGATTTTAGGGGGGAATGGCATGCCTAAATCCACTTTTAAATGGGTTGTTGGTGCTACTGTGAGCGCTGTTTTACTAACAGGGTGTGGCTTTATAAATCAGGAGAAAGCAACTGAACAAATTGATCCGCCAAAACAAGTTACGTATACAGAGGGTGGGAAGAAAGAAGTAGCTAAAAAAGATAAGCAAGGGCAAATGGTAAATAGAGAACTATACCTTGTTGATAAAAATGGTTATGTTGTACCACAAACGTTAGCTATACCTACTCCGAAAGCAAATGAGACTGTGAAGCAAACGTTAGAATACCTTGTGAAAGATGGACCGGTAACGAATTTATTACCGAATGGGTTTCGTGCAGTCATTCCGGCGAATACAACGATGACTTTAGATTTGAAAAAGGACGGGACGGCAGTTATTGATTTCTCTAAAGAAATGAAAAACTATGCGAAAGAAGAAGAGCGTCAAATCATTGAATCTATAGCGTGGACGTTGACGCAATTTACAGAGATAAAACAAGTGCAGTTCCAAATAAATGGTGAGAAATTGGCGAAGATGCCGGTTGCTGGTACACCGCTTGGTGAAGGAGTGAGCCGTGCAAATGGTATTAACTTCGATGATGAACAAGTAGCAGATGTAACGAATACAAAACCAGTCACACTATATTTCATGGCGCAAAATAATAATAAACAGCAATACTACGTACCAGTCACACGCCGCGTTGCGGAAGGAAAAGAAAATGATTATGCAGCAATTATAGATGAACTTGTAAAAGGTCCGATTCATCAATCGCTCCTGAATGATTTTAATCCAGGCGTTAAGCTTATTACGAATCCGAAATTACAAGACGGAAATCTTACATTAAACTTTAATGAAAATATATTTGTAAACCCAGATAAAAATATGATTTCAAATTACGTATTGAAGTCGTTAGTTTTATCTTTAACAGAAAAGAAAGGTGTGAAAAATGTTTCTATTGAAGTGAATGGAAAAGCAAATCTTATAGATGAAAAGGGCGGAAAGTTAATAAAACCTGTAGATCGTCCAGAAAACGTGAATACAGGTAGTTTTTAATCTTGAATAATTTGATATACTTAAGTAAGAAAGGAGAATTGCTTTTTGGGTTCTCCTTCTTTTATTGTATACATATCATACATTTAAATTTGGCTATACTAACGAGTAGTAATTAAGAGGAGGTTATTTTTATGCGAGTAGATGGTAGAGAGAAAACAGAATTACGCCATATACATATTCATACGAATTATTTAAAACATCCAGAGGGATCTGTATTAATTGAAGTTGGGGATACAAAGGTGATTTGCTCAGCAACAATTGAAGAGCGTGTACCACCGTTTATGCGTGGAGAAGGAAAAGGATGGGTAACAGCTGAATACGCGATGATTCCGCGTGCAACAGAACAACGTACAATTAGGGAGTCAAGCAAAGGGAAAGTAACAGGACGTACAATGGAAATTCAACGTCTAATTGGACGAGCATTACGTGCGGTAGTTGATTTAGAAGCGCTTGGCGAGAGAACAGTTTGGATTGACTGTGATGTTATCCAAGCAGATGGTGGAACGAGAACAGCGTCTATTACAGGTGCATATGTAGCGATGGTATTAGCTTTCGAGAAATTATTACAAGCAGAAAAAGTATCTAAAATTCCAGTAAAAGATTATTTAGCAGCAACGTCAGTAGGAATTGTTGAAGAGCAAGGTGTTGTTTTAGATTTAAACTATGCAGAAGATTCTAAAGCAGACGTTGATATGAACGTAATTATGACTGGAAAAGGCCAATTTGTTGAAGTGCAAGGAACTGGAGAAGAAGCGACGTTTAGTAGAGCGCAGTTAAATGAACTACTTGATGCTGCGGAAAAAGGCATTTTCCAACTGATTGATATGCAAAAAGAAGCTTTAGGTAACATCGTATCTCATATAGAGTAGAGGTGGAAAGTATGAAACAAGTTGTTGTAGCGACAAAAAATATGGGAAAAGTACGTGAGTTTGCTGAGTTATTTGAGCGATTTGATTTAGAAGTGAAATCATTACACGATTTTCCTCATATTGAAGAAGTCGAAGAAACTGGTGAAACATTTGAAGAAAATGCGATCTTAAAAGCGGATAGTTTGAGTAGACAGTTGAATTCTATCGTAATTGCGGATGATTCGGGTCTTATTGTAGATGCTTTAAATGGAAAACCAGGAGTGTATTCAGCGCGTTTTGCTGGTGAACCGAAAAATGATCAAGCAAATATCGATAAAGTGTTACAAGAATTAAATGGTGTGGACTTTGAAAAGCGTAAAGCGCGTTTCTATTGTGCATTAGCAGTTGCTTTCCCTGAAGGTGATAAAAAGCCTGTCATTGTAAATGGGACATGTGAAGGATTTATTTTAGAACAACGCCGAGGAGAAAATGGTTTTGGATACGATCCGATCTTTTATGTGGAAGAATACAAAAAAGCAATGGCGGAATTAAGTTCAGATGAGAAAAATGCTATTAGCCACCGTGGCCGCGCTCTTCGTAAGTTAGAAGAAAAAATTCCGGAATGGTTTTTAGGAGAATAAGGGAGAGAGAATGATGAAAGCTTTAATCGTAAGCGATAGTCATAGCTCTGTGAAGGAATTACAGCAGTTGAAAGAGAAATATGAAGGGGAAGTAGACATCATGATTCATTGCGGTGATTCAGAGCTAACGCCTGCTCATGAAGAACTGCAAGGTTTCCATGTTGTAAAAGGAAACTGTGATTATACTAACTTTCAAGATGAAATTGTAACTGATGTAGATGGAATTCGCTTCTTAGTTGCGCATGGACATCGTCATAATGTGAAAATGACATTACAAACGCTAGCGTACCATGCTGAAGAAGTGGGAGCGCAAGTTGCATGCTTCGGACATTCTCACGTATTAGGTGCGGAATTAATCGACGGCGTTTTATTTATTAATCCAGGCAGTATTTTATTACCACGTCAGCGTGTAGAGAAGACATTTGCTTTATTAGAAATGGATGAAAATCAAATGGAAGTTCGTTTTGAAACACTAGACGGACAGCTAGTTGAACAAGCAGTTTTTAAAAGAGGATAAGACAAATTATCCTCTTTTAAAAAAGGTGTTGACTTTATGTGTGGTTATACATATAATAAATATTGTCGATAGGGCAACGGCGCTAACGAAGAGAAAATAAAATAACATATGCGGGTGTAGTTTAGTGGTAAAACAAGAGCCTTCCAAGCTCTGGTCGAGAGTTCGATTCTCTTCACCCGCTCCATGTCCCAGTAGCTCAGCCGGATAGAGCATACGCCTTCTAAGCGTACGGTCGGGAGTTCGAATCTCTCCTGGGACGCTAACAAAACCTTGTTATCTTTTGATAACAAGGTTTTTTGTTTGTCTAAAAATTGATGTTTGGGTTATAAGTGTAGTTCATTCTTAATATCTGCGACCTTTCTTTCGATATTAAGCAGTTGCATATGTACTTCTTTTTCTTAAATAAAAAGAGCGCTGTTTATCCCGCATTAGCGGGCAGCCCGATTGGTGAGGGCTGATTAAAGTTTCACTTTATGCGCCCTGTTCCTCATATTTAATTTAAAGAATCAATAGGCTTATGGTGGAACTCAAATCAACAGCCAGATTCTCCTAATTGTTCACTTACAATGTTATAAAAGTTTTTACCATTCTAGTACGATTGAACAGCAGTTATCGGAACTTATCTCCGACGGTGTGTTACAATTAACCGAAGTGGAAAGCGAGGATCTCCAATTGACTGGACGTGTGATTGATTGGACAGTTTAAGAAGGTTGTATAAAAAGGGAGATGGCGCAAAGATGGCGAGATCAAACGAGAATAATTTAACGGAGAAATTGGCAGAAGGTCAACGGAAATATGGTGACGGCAACTTTACAGTACAGAACATCGGTGATGAAACTAACCCGAATTGGACTGTTGTAAAAAATGTGAGGAAGGGATCAGCAGGCATTCGCGAAGGAGAAGATATATTAAGACTGCGATCAAAATATATAAAATAGTACGGAAATGGGCGGAGCGGGAGTTCGAACCTCTCCTGGGACGGTAAGAAAACCTTGTTATCTTGTTGATAACAAGGTTTTTTGTTTAGTTATTAATAAACTTCTCAAATACAAAACCATAATCTTTCACATTATATTGTTTCTTCGTATCAACAAGCCAGTTAAAGGCGATCTCGTTAATCTCTTTAAATTGTTCTGCTAAGTTTACTTGTGCATTTGAAATACGGCTAAAAGCATTAGATGCCATATCTAAACTTTTATGTGCATATTGTAATGTAATGTCGTTGTCGTATGAAATTTCTTCGATTTTAAGTAAAGCTTTATATAAATCTTTTAATTCTTGAATATGTTTTTTATGAACATCAATTGAGTAATACTCATCGCCCATTTGAAACTTAATTTCTACATCTAAATCAATCGTTCCTGCAGTTTCAAGTGCTACGTTTTTAATTTGATATTTACTATAGCTATAGCGGCGCAGTGTACGTTTTTTGCTTGTTGCGCTTGTACCGTCTAAGTGAATTAACCCTTTGTTTGTAAAGCAATATTCATCTGATTTCGATTTAATTAGAAAATAAATTTTCTCCCCATCTTCATGCATCACATAATCATCAGCATCGACCTTATCATAGTCTTTAGGTGTAATGACAGAACCTACATCGCTTAGTCCTAATACATCTGCCGCCATTTTTTTAAACATATATAATCCCCCTTGTAAATTAAATTCTTAATTGTACAAAAATATATTAACATGATTTTCATCCTTTGTTTTCTTGTAATACGAAAATATCTGAAGGTAAGTTAAGAAAAGTAATGAATAATTATTTTGATCCTAAATTATTTAGTAAATCTATTAGTTTAAGAATCGATTCGCCGAAAAATAACTAAGAGAAAAAAGTTAATTTTACAAGTGATTATAGAGGAATTCCGTGAAAGCACCTCAAGCGATATGAGGTGTTTTTAAATCTCTTTTTGAAATCTTACAATTCTGTAAGGTAACTGTAAGGTAGTTCGATGGTAAGAAACTGCTAATCTTTTATAATGAAGATAACAACGATAAAACGAGGAGGAAGAAATGATGAAAGGATTAGTTGTAACGGGCTTAACGGTTGCTTTTGGATTTGTAGCGTATGAGAAATTAACGTATGTAGTTGATGTTGTGAAACATTTGATCGCTTAGAGAAAACAGCTATGAGAGGGAAAGGGAATGAGTGAATGAATGGAATGGTTATTTGGAATTATAGGTACTTGTAGTGTAGTGTTATTGTTCTTTGTCCCAAGTGGTATACTTAGTTCGACAACAAGTTTGTTCTTCTTAAGTTTGTTTGCTTGTACGATGCTTATTATTATGTTTTTAATGAAGCGAAGTAAACCAATCTTCTATTTTAGCATGATTGTTATGGCAATTATTGTTCTCCAAATTATTACCCTTGTAATATACCCCACAATTATAAAAGCTTTCCATTAATGATGAATCCTCTGCGCTTGTTGCTGGGGATTTTTATTTGTACAATTTTAATTTTTAATAGAAATTTATTCGTATTGGAATGTAAAAATTAAATATTTTCATATTTCAAACAAATGATTTAGGGATGTTGTGTTCTCATTACGCATTTGATATATTTACTTTGAACATAATTAAAATCAAGAAAAAGAGGCGGACGTATGGATAAAAAAGAAAATACGGTCGTATTGTTTCCGCAACTATCAGAGCGCTATATTGATGAAGGTTTTTTAGCGCTGAAAGAGCGGGAATTCGAAGATGCATTGCGTTGCTTTGAAATATTACGTCAGTATAATGCGGAAACGGAACAAACGGAATTAGCTTCAGTTATTTGTTTACTCGAATTAAAACGTATGGAAGAAGCGAAAGACAAATGTGAACAGTTGCTTAAAACAGGAGTTGTCTTATTTGGTGATATTCTTGAAACGTACGTAACTATTTTAGTTCAAACAAATGATTATGAAGGTGTTATTGAAACTGTTGAAAAGGTTTTACAAACGAAAGATATAATGCCTGATCAAAAGGAAAAATTAGCGCAGCTTGCTTTATTTGCAGAAGGTATGCTAAATGAGGGAGACGCATCGCTAGTGGATTCAAATTTTGAATTGGAAGAGTTTACTAATGAAATTTTTGGAGAAAACTTTGGACAGAAGCTAAGAGCGATTCAGCGACTTTCGTTAAAAGACTTAGATCTTGCATTACCTGTTTTAAAGAAATTTTTAATAGACGAAGAGCAGCACCCCTATTTGAAAACTTCTATTTTGTATAAAATGATAGAAAGTCAGGTAGAAGAAGAAATAGAGGTAGAAAAGTTTGGAAATACGATTAAGGTGATTCCAGCATTTACAGGTCATAATGAGGAGCAATCCAATAACATTATACATAAATTATCAAGCCGATTAGAGCAAAATTATCCCGATATATTTGAAGCAATGGTTACATATTGGAAAGAGTTGCAAATTAGCATTTTCCCATTCGCTCTATTAATGGATAAAGAAGAGATTTGGTCAGCTGTTTTAGAGAGAATTGGAAGAAAGCGTTTCGGATTGGCTATAGATGAAGAAGAGCTTATGGCAGCATATAATATCGAATTGGAAGAGTTTCATATTGCCTATCAATGGTTATTACGTGTTGAAAGAGAAGGATATTTGCCCGTATAATTATGAAAAAGAATCGTTCAGTTCTTGAAACGAGCATATTCTATGTTATAATGTAAGGGTTGCAAAAGGCAGAAATCTGCCTGTTTGTAAGAGAAGAGAAGTGTAATTCTCTTACTTAATATGTTTCATATTATTCTCGAACAAAATATACCGTAGTTGTCTTCTGGGCAATTAGTAGATTGGAACATTATATCTGAAAGCTTTTGCTAGAGGATTATTTGTGTATTTGTTATTTCAAAAAAGAGATAATGAAGATCTTAATCTATAGAGGTATGTGCATACATTATTATAGTTGGAGGGAAAGAATAAATGTCTACAAAATGGGAAAAATTAGAAGGTAACGTTGGCGTTTTAACAATCGAAGTTGATGCTAAAGAAGTAAACAACTCTATCGACGCTGCGTTCAAAAAAGTAGTAAAAACAATTAACGTACCAGGTTTCCGTAAAGGAAAAATGCCTCGTCCATTATTCGAACAACGCTTTGGTATTGAATCTTTATACCAAGATGCTTTAGATATCATTTTACCAAAAGCATACGGTGAAGCGATTGAAGAAGCTGGTATCTTCCCAGTTGATCATCCTGAAATCGACATCGAGAAGTTCGAAAAAAATACTAACCTTATCTTCACTGCAAAAGTTACAGTGAAACCTGAAGTTAAATTAGGTGAGTACAAAGGTTTAGCAGTAGAAAAAGTTGAAACAACTGTAACTGACGAAGATGTAGAGAACGAATTAAAATCTTTACAAGAGCGTCAAGCTGAACTAGTTGTTAAAGAAGAAGGAACTGTTGGAAACGGTGATACAGCTGTAATCGACTTCGAAGGTTTCGTTGATGGCGAAGCATTTGAAGGCGGAAAAGGCGAAAACTACTCTCTAGCAATCGGTTCTGGTACATTCATCCCAGGTTTCGAAGAGCAAGTAATCGGTCTTAAATCTGGTGAGTCTAAAGACGTTGAAGTATCATTCCCAGAAGAGTACCATGCTGCTGAATTAGCTGGCAAACCAGCAACATTCAAAGTAACAATTCACGAAATCAAAACAAAAGAACTTCCTGAGTTAAACGACGAGTTCGCTAAAGAAGCTGACGAAGAAGTTGCAACTCTTGATGAATTAAAAGCAAAACTTCGCACAAACTTAGAAGAAGGCAAAAAGCACGAAGCTGAGCACAAAGTACGTGACGAAGTAGTAGAATTAGCTGCTGCTAACGCTGAAATCGAAATTCCAGAAGCTATGATCAACACTGAGTTAGATCGTATGGTTCGTGAATTCGAGCAACGTTTAAGCCAACAAGGTATGAACCTTGAGCTTTACTACCAATTCACAGGTACTGACGCTGACAAATTAAAAGAGCAAATGAAAGAAGATGCACAAAAACGTGTAAGAATCAATCTTGTTCTTGAAGCTATCATTGAAGCTGAAAACATCGAAGTTACTGAAGAAGAAGTAACTGCAGAAGTTGAAAAAATGGCTGAAATGTACGGTATGCCAGTAGACGCTATCAAGCAAGCTCTTGGAAGCGTAGACGCTTTAGCTGAAGATCTTAAAGTACGTAAAGCTGTAGACTTCTTAGTAGAAAACGCTGCATAATAAAATAACAAGGCACGATTTTAATCGTGCCTTGTTTTATAAATATAGAAATATATTTATAAAACTTTTCGATGGAGAAGGAAAAGTTCCTTTACAAGTCGAATATACATATTTCAAAAGTTTTAAATTTTTTTATTTGTACATAACTAGTCATATTATTTGTATTTCTCGCCACGTAGTGACATAATATGTATTTACATACGATACATTTATCGTGTACATACGAAGGCAAGAGGTTAGCACTTTGTAAGGGGTGTGAAAATATGTTTAAATTTAATGATGAAAAAGGGCAATTAAAATGTTCTTTCTGTGGTAAAACACAAACGCAAGTTCGAAAGTTAGTGGCAGGTCCAGGTGTTTACATTTGTGACGAGTGTATCGAACTTTGTACTGAAATTGTACAAGAGGAGCTTGCGAAGGACGAAGAAGTAGAATTCAAAGATGTACCGAAACCGGTAGAAATTCGTGAAATCTTAGATGAGTATGTCATCGGGCAAGATAGCGCGAAAAAAGCACTAGCGGTAGCGGTATATAACCATTACAAACGCATTAATTCTAACAGCAAAATTGATGATGTAGAATTAGCGAAGAGTAATATCGCACTTATCGGGCCAACAGGTAGTGGTAAAACATTACTGGCACAAACGTTAGCGCGTATTTTAAATGTTCCATTTGCAATCGCGGACGCAACATCTTTAACAGAAGCTGGATATGTTGGGGAAGATGTAGAAAATATCTTACTAAAATTAATTCAAGCAGCTGATTATGATGTAGAGAAAGCGGAAAAAGGAATCATTTATATTGATGAGATTGATAAAGTGGCACGTAAGTCCGAAAATCCATCAATTACACGTGATGTATCTGGTGAAGGTGTGCAGCAGGCACTTCTGAAAATTTTAGAAGGTACTGTAGCAAGCGTTCCACCTCAAGGTGGTCGTAAGCATCCGCACCAAGAGTTTATTCAAATTGATACAACGAACATCTTATTCATTTGTGGTGGAGCGTTTGATGGCATTGAGCCGATTATTAAACGTCGTCTTGGTGAAAAAGTAATTGGATTTGGTTCTGAGAAGAAAAATGCTGATGTAAATGAGAAGCATGTTTTATCTCACGTATTACCAGAAGATCTTTTAAGATTTGGTTTAATTCCAGAGTTTATCGGTCGTCTTCCAGTTATTGCGAACCTAGAGCCACTTGATGAAGATGCTCTTGTTGATATTTTAACGAAACCGAAAAATGCACTTGTTAAGCAATTCCAAAAACTATTGGAGCTTGACGATGTTGAGTTAGAGTTTGAAGAAGGTGCACTAATCGAAATTGCGAAAAAAGCAATTGAACGTAAAACGGGTGCTCGTGGACTTCGTTCTATTATTGAAGGCTTAATGCTTGATGTAATGTTCGAACTTCCATCTCGTAAAGATATCGAGAAGTGTATTCTTACAAAAGAAACAGTAGCTGATAATGAGCCGCCAAAATTGGTGTTACAAGACGGTACTGTACTTGATACAAAAACATCTGCATAATGCGAAAGGGAAACAGCAATTTTTATAATTGCTGTTTTTCTTTATGTTTAGCTATGTTCCTCCGCGGAAATACTAAGAGATAAAATATTGCGGGAGGAAATAAATAATGAGCTGGACAAATATATTTTTAGTTGTTCAACTTGTTTTTGGTGTAATTGTCGGATTGTATTTCTGGCATTTACTTCGAAATCAACGAACACAAAAAGTTTCAATTGATCGAGAATCGAAAAAAGAATTAGAACAGCTTCGTAAAATGCGTGAGATTTCTTTAACAGAGCCGCTAGCAGAAAAGGTGCGTCCTACATCCTTTTTAGATATTGTAGGGCAAGAGGACGGGATTAAGTCGTTAAAAGCGGCTCTTTGTGGTCCGAATCCGCAACATGTAATCATATATGGCCCGCCAGGTGTTGGGAAAACAGCGGCAGCACGTCTTGTATTAGAAGAAGCGAAACGAAATCCTAAATCTCCATTTCGTACGAATGCAACATTTATTGAACTTGATGCGACGACAGCTCGGTTTGATGAACGTGGTATCGCAGACCCTTTAATTGGTTCGGTGCATGATCCGATTTATCAAGGTGCTGGGGCGATGGGGCAAGCAGGTATTCCGCAACCGAAAAAAGGTGCTGTAACAGATGCGCATGGTGGTATTTTGTTTATTGATGAGATTGGCGAACTCCATCCGATTCAAATGAACAAAATGTTAAAGGTGTTAGAAGATCGAAAAGTATTTTTAGAAAGTGCGTACTATAGTGAAGAAAATACGATGATCCCAACATATATACATGATATTTTTCAAAAAGGCTTACCGGCAGATTTTCGCTTAGTTGGAGCAACGACACGTTCGCCAGAGGAAATTCCTCCTGCTATTCGGTCACGTTGCTTAGAAGTATTTTTCCGTGAATTAGATACGGAAGAAATTCAAAAAGTAGCGAAAAATGCCGCGGAAAAAGTAGAAATGCAAATAGGTGAAAATGGTATTGAAATGATTGGGATGTATGCAAGAAATGGACGAGAAGCGATTAATCTTGTGCAAATCTCTGCTGGTATGGCGATAAATGAAGAACGTTCTTTCATTAAAGATGAAGATATAGAGTGGGTTGTTCACTCAAGTCAGCTTACACCGAAATACGAAAAGCACATTTATCCGATTCCAAGGATTGGTCTTGTAAATGGTCTTGCTGTATACGGACCAAATACAGGTGCGTTATTAGAAATTGAAGTAACAGCAATTCCGGCGAAAGATAAAGGATCGGTAAATGTTACCGGAATTGTAGAAGAAGAAAGTATTGGTAGTCAAACGAAATCGATTCGCCGTAAAAGTATGGCAAAAGGCTCTGTTGATAATGTATTAACAGTACTTCGTTCTTTAGATGTGTTGCCAGAAGGATACGATATACATATTAATTTTCCAGGTGGTATCCCAATTGATGGACCTTCTGCAGGAATCGCTATGGCAACAGGTGTATATTCTGCGGTGCATCGCACATATGTAAATAATGAAGTAGCGATGACAGGTGAAATAAGTATACACGGAGAAGTAAAGCCTATTGGTGGCGTGTACGCAAAAATAAAAGCTGCGAAAAAAGCGGGAGCTAAGAAAGTCATTATTCCTGCTGAAAATATGCAACCATTTTTGTATACGATAAAGGGAATTGAAATTATTCCTGTCCGTAAGTTAAAAGAAGTATTTGAGTTAACGTTTATGCAAGAAAATATGCATAGAGAGCTAGATGTACGTACTAACGTAGACGAAACAGATGCACAATCTATGTAAAAATAAACAATAATAAAATTTGCCAGACTTCGTTTAAGTTTGTATGCTTAATCGGAGTCTTTTTTCTTTTCGTGAGATAGAAAAACAAGCTATTTACAATTGCGAGGAATCTCAGCAATTGCATCTAGGTGTATTGTAATATAAAATAGTTGAACAGGAGTTTAATTTATTATGGAGGTGCTATGTCTAGTATGAATACGAACGAAAGAATCGTGCCCCTCCTACCATTAAGAGGCGTTCTCGTATATCCAACGATGGTTTTGCATCTTGATGTAGGACGTGATAAATCGATACAAGCACTAGAGCAGGCGGCAATGGATGAAAATATCATCTTTTTAGCAATGCAAAAAGAAATGAATATCGATGATCCGAAAGAAGATGACATATATAGTGTAGGTACAGTGGCGAAAGTAAAGCAAATGCTAAAATTGCCGAACGGTACGCTTCGTGTCCTTGTGGAAGGTTTACATAGAGCAGAAGTAATAGAGTTTATCGAAGAAGAAAATGTAGTACAAGTGTCTATTAAAACGGTAACTGAAGAAGTAGAAGATGATTTAGAAGAGAAAGCTCTTATGCGTACGTTACTGGAGCATTTCGAACAATATATTAAAGTTTCGAAAAAAGTTTCAAATGAAACATTTGCAACGGTAGCTGATGTAGAGGAACCAGGGAGATTAGCTGATTTAATTGCTTCTCACTTGCCGATTAAAACGAAGCAGAAACAAGAGATTCTAGAGATTGTATCTGTAAAAGAACGATTACATACACTTATTTCAATTATTCAAGATGAACAAGAGTTACTTAGCCTAGAAAAGAAAATTGGGCAACAAGTGAAACGTTCAATGGAGCGCACGCAAAAAGAATATTTCTTACGTGAGCAAATGAAGGCGATTCAAACTGAACTTGGCGACAAAGAAGGTAAGGGCGGAGAAGTAGAAGAACTTCGTGAAAAAATTGAACAGTCAGGAATGCCTGAAGAAACAATGAAGGCTGCGCAGAAAGAATTAGATCGTTATGAAAAGTTACCAGCAAGTTCTGCGGAGAGTGGTGTTATTCGCAATTATATCGATTGGTTATTAGCGCTTCCGTGGACAGAGGCAACAGAAGATATAATTGATCTTGCTCATTCGGAAGAGATTTTAAATAACGATCATTACGGTCTTGAAAAAGTGAAAGAGCGTGTACTTGAATATTTAGCTGTACAGAAGTTAACGAATTCATTAAAAGGACCTATCCTTTGTTTAGTAGGCCCTCCTGGGGTCGGAAAAACTTCGTTAGCACGTTCAATTGCAACATCATTGAATCGTAACTTTGTCCGTGTATCTCTTGGTGGTGTGCGTGATGAATCTGAAGTTCGTGGTCACCGCCGTACATATGTTGGAGCAATGCCAGGACGCATTATTCAAGGTATGAAAAAGGCGAAAACAGTTAATCCAGTCTTCTTATTAGATGAGATTGATAAAATGTCTAACGATTTCCGTGGAGATCCATCAGCAGCATTACTTGAAGTATTAGATCCAGAACAAAACCATAACTTCAGTGATCATTACATTGAAGAACCATATGATCTATCGAAAGTTATGTTTGTAGCAACTGCTAATACACTTTCAAGTATTCCAGGTCCATTACTTGACCGTATGGAAATCATTTCGATTGCTGGCTATACAGAACTTGAAAAAGTACACATTGCTCGCGAGCATTTACTGCCGAAACAATTAAAAGAGCATGGCTTACGAAAAGGTAATTTACAAGTGCGCGATGAAGCACTTCTTGAAATTATTCGTTATTATACACGTGAGGCTGGTGTTCGTACGCTAGAACGCCAAATTGCAAAAGTTTGCCGTAAAGTAGCGAAAATTATCGTTACAGCAGAACGTAAACGTATCGTTGTGACAGAGAAAAAGATTGTTGATTTACTTGGTAAACACATATTCCGTTATGGGCAAGCTGAAAAAACAGACCAAGTTGGTATGGCAACAGGTCTAGCTTACACAGCAGCAGGCGGCGATACACTTGCAATTGAAGTTTCTGTAGCGCCAGGAAAAGGGAAACTAATTTTAACAGGGAAACTTGGGGATGTTATGAAAGAATCAGCACAAGCTGCGTTTAGTTATATACGTTCTCGTGCAGAAGAGCTTCAGATTGATCCGAATTTCCATGAGAAAAATGATATTCATATTCATGTTCCAGAAGGAGCAGTTCCGAAAGATGGACCGTCAGCAGGTATTACGATGGCAACGGCACTTATTTCTGCACTAACAGGTATTCCTGTAAGTAAAGAAGTAGGTATGACAGGTGAAATTACACTTCGTGGTCGTGTATTACCAATTGGTGGCTTAAAAGAAAAAACATTAAGTGCTCACCGCGCAGGCTTAACAAAAATTATTTTGCCAGCAGAAAACGAGAAAGATTTAGATGATATTCCAGAGAGCGTAAAAGAAAACCTTACGTTTGTGCTTGCATCTCATTTAGATGAAGTATTGGAGCACGCATTAGTAGGAGTGAAACAATGAAAGTAACAAAAGCAGATATTGTAATTAGTGCTGTTAAACCAGAACAATATCCAGACAGTGATTTACCAGAAATTGCATTAGCAGGTCGTTCAAATGTCGGGAAGTCTTCCTTTATTAATAAAATTTTAAATCGTAAAAAGTTAGTGCGTATTTCTTCTAAACCAGGAAAAACGCAAACGCTGAACTTTTTCTTAATCAATGAGATGATGCATTTTGTTGACGTTCCAGGTTATGGATATGCGAAAGTGTCTAAGTCGGAGCGCGCGGCATGGGGGAAAATGATTGAAACGTACTTTACAACGCGTAAGCAATTAGACGCAGCTGTATTAGTAGTTGATTTACGTCACCAACCAACAAGTGATGACGTGATGATGTATGATTTCTTAAAGCATTATGAAATCCCAACAATTATTATTGCGACGAAAGCTGATAAAATCCCGAAAGGGAAATGGCAAAAGCATTTAAAAGTTGTAAAAGAAACGCTTGCTGTTGAAATTGGCGATGAAATCGTTCTATTCTCTTCTGAAACAGGACTTGGAAAAGAAGAAGCGTGGAAGGCAATTCATAAAATGACAAAAACAAAAAACGCGTGACGAATGTCGCGCGTTTTTTTCTTTATATAAGCTGTTAACGTACGTTTAATGTAACTTCAATATTACCTCGTGTTGCTTTAGAGTAAGGACATACACCGTGAGCCGCTTCTACAAGTTCTTGTGCTTCGCTATGTGAAACGCCAGCGACATGTACATCAAGCACGGCAGATAGGCCAAAACCACCGTCTGTATCTTTTCCGATAGAAACGTGAGCAGTTACTTCTGTACTTTCTACTTTCACACGTTTTGTACGAATGACAAGTTGTAATGCACTATCGAAACAAGCTGCATAACCAGCTGCAAATAGTTGTTCTGGATTTGTTGCTTCTCCGCCTGCACCACCTAGTGCTTTCGGCATTTTCACATCAAGATTTAATATGCCATCATCTGAAACTACTTTCCCATTTCTTCCACCTGTTGCTGTTACTGAAGCAGTATATAATTTATCCATATTTATTCCCCTTTTCCATCATTAATTGTTTTCATTGTTTCAATTAGTTTATTTAGTTGAATTAATAAAGAGCGATATTCTTGTTCTGTAATTCCTAAGTTTGTAGCCATTGTTGTCGGTAATGAACAAGCCTTTTCCTTTAAATTTTTGCCTTGTTCTGTTAATTCAATACAAACTTTTCGCTCGTCTTCTTTGGAACGAACACGTTTTACAAGTGTTAATGATTCCATTCGTTTTAACATAGGTGTTAACGTACCGGAATCTAAAAATAGACGTTCTCCAATTTCTTTTACTGTTAGTCCATCTTGCTCCCATAGTACGAGTAAAGTAATGTACTGGGGATACGTAATACCCATTTCTTCTAAATAAGGTCGATAAAAACGAGTAACCTCTCTAGAACAGGCGTAAATAGAAAAACAAAGTTGGTTATCTAGATGCAAAGAGTCCTCTGTCATACATAACTCCCTTCTGATTGAGTTGTGCACAATTTAATTTTGTAAAATCAATATAACGAAAAAGAAATAAAATGTCAAATACATTGTATTGAGAAAGTGTTTGCTACATTTTGGAACAATCATACATATTTTCCTTCATGATGAAAGAAGATAGGAAAGATGATGTTATAATTTATATGGAATAGTTTCCATCACTTGATTATGAGGACTTTTTTTGGTAACGTACAAATAGAGTTGTTAATTTATAATCATTATAAAGTAGGATTTTTTTTATTAGTTTGCTGAATCTCCTTTATTACATACGGAGAATAATTAAAAAATAATCGGTTGTTCACACGATTGTCAGATTCATAAGAGGAAAGTTGTATTATGATAGTAGATAAAGTGATAAAACGGGTGAAGGGGGACATGCTGCGTGCATATTCTTGTTGTTAGTGTAAATTATCGAACAGCCCCTGTAGAATTTCGTGAGAAACTCACATTTCAGGCAGCAGAGCTAGAGCGAGCGATGACTACATTACAAAATCAAAAGAGCGTGTTAGAGAATGTCATTGTATCAACTTGTAATCGCACTGAGATTTATGCTGTTGTCGATCAATTACACACGGGACGGTATTATATTAAGAAATTTTTAGCTGATTGGTTTCAGCTTGAAATAGAAGAAGTCGCACCATATTTAACTATTTTTGAACAAGATGGTGCAATAGACCATTTATTCCGCGTAACGTGCGGTTTAGATTCTATGGTAGTTGGAGAAACACAGATTTTAGGCCAAATAAAAGATAGCTTTTTAGAAGCACAACAAGTTAAAGCAACAGGCACAATTTTTAATGAATTGTTTAAGCAAGTCATTACATTAGCAAAACGTGCCCACTCAGAAACAACAATTGGTGAAAGTGCGATGTCTGTTAGTTATGCTGCTGTTGAGCTTGGAAAGAAAATATTTGGCGAGTTAACGGATTGTCACGTGCTTATTCTTGGTGCTGGTAAAATGGGCGAACTTGCATTGCAAAACTTATATGGAAGTGGTGCTCGTAAAGTAACAGTTATGAATAGGACGCTTTCGAAAGCAGAAGTAATGGCTGAGAAATATATGGGACATGCAAAATCGTTAAGCGAACTACAATGTGCATTATTAGAAGCAGATATTTTAATTAGTTCAACTGGTGCATCAGAGTATGTCATTACGAAAGAGATGATGACAAAGGTAGAGAAAATGCGCTCTGGTCGTCCTTTATTTATGGTTGATATTGCAGTACCACGTGATATTGATCCAGCGATTGATGAGTTAGAAGGTTCTTTCTTATATGACATTGATGATCTGCAAGGAGTAGTGGAAGCAAATCGTGCTGAGCGTTTGAAAGAAGCAGAGAAAATTCAATTTATGATTGAAGAGGAAATTGTTCTATTTAAAACGTGGTTAAGTACACTTGGTGTTGTTCCGTTAATAGCAGCTCTTCGTGATAAGGCACTTGTAATCCAAAGCGAAACGATGGAAAGTCTTGAACGAAAAATACCAAACCTTAGTGATCGTGAGAAAAAAGTCATTAGTAAGCATACGAAAAGTATTATTAATCAATTATTAAAAGACCCAATTTTAGTAGCGAAAGAAATAGCTGCTGAAGAGGGAGCGAGCGAAAAATTAGCGTTATTTGCGAAGATTTTCGATTTAGAAACGGAAGAAGTAGAGAGTCGTGCGGAAGAAGTAGAACATAAAAGAGTGTGGACACCATCCGTTCCATCTTTATAATTTGGAAGGATGATCGGATGAGTTTTTTAAATAACAGTATTATTTATCATATTGCAATTATTTTATATGCTTGTAGCATTAGTTTATATTTTATAGATTATTTCCAAAGTAACCGAAAGGCGAACCGATTTGCTTTTTGGTTACTTTCGATTGTGTGGGTATTGCAGTCTATTTTTATGTTGCTTAGGGCGACAGATTCAGAAACGAATCCCATTTTAACTTTATTATCAGGGATTTATTTTTATGTTTGGTTATTGATTACGATGTCGTTAGTCATAAATCGATTTATGCGCGTTGACTTTTTAGTCTTCTTTACAAATGTTGTTGCATTTGGCGTAAGCGCTTTTTCTATTTTTACACCGCTCGGAAAGATGTCGCCAGTACTTGCAGAGCAATTAGTTTCAGAACTTGTATACGTGCATGTTGGAATGGCGATTATTTCTTATGCAACGTTTACGGTATCGTTTATTTTTTCTATTATGTATTTACTGCAATATCGCCTATTAAAAAAGAAAAAGTGGAATGCGAGATTAAGAAGGTTAGGGAATTTACCGAAGCTTGAATCTACGTCTTACGGATTAAATTTATTTTCTGTTCCATTTTTCTTACTAGCAATTTTATTAGGGTGCATATGGGGATATACAAAATTGGATAATTTTCATTGGTATGATACGAAAGTAATTGGTTCGTTTGTCGTTCTATTTGTATATTGTGCGGGCTTGTATTTAAGAGCGGCTGATGTGTTGCAAGGGAAGAAAATAGTACTGTGGAATGTAGGGGCCTTTCTCGTAATGTTAGTTAACATTTTTCTATTAAGTAGTTTATCTAATTTCCACTTTTGGTATTTATAATGAGGAGAGAGAATTATGCGCAAAATTATTGTAGGTTCACGAAAGAGTAAGCTAGCATTAACGCAAACAAACTGGTTTATTGATCAGTTAAAAGCACTTGGCTTACCATATGAATTTGAAGTGAAAGAAATTGTCACTAAAGGTGATGTGATTTTAGATGTTACTCTTTCAAAAGTAGGCGGAAAAGGTTTGTTCGTTAAAGAAATTGAGCATGCGTTACTTACGAAAGAAATCGATATGGCTGTACATAGTATGAAAGATATGCCAGCCGTACTTCCAGAAGGGTTAATGATTGGCTGTACACCAAAGCGTGTTGACCCTCGTGATGCTTTTATCTCAAAAAATGGAGCATCGTTTAAAGAGTTAGCGGAAGGTGCTATTTTAGGTACGAGTAGTTTAAGACGTAGTGCACAGCTACTCGCTGCGAGACCAGATTTACAAGTGAAGTGGATTCGCGGAAATATCGATACACGTTTACGTAAATTAAAAGAAGAGGATTACGATGCGATTATTTTAGCGACAGCTGGATTACAAAGAATGGGCTGGGATGATGAAGTTATTACAGAACATTTAGATGAAACGTTATGTGTACCTGCTGTAGGACAAGGTGCATTAGCGATTGAATGTCGTGAGGATGATAAGGATTTATTGCAGTTGTTAGCGCATATTAATGATGCGATAACAGAAAGAACAGTGGCAGCGGAGCGAGTATTTCTTCATAAACTTGAAGGTGGATGCCAAGTTCCAATCGCTGGATATGCAACCCTTACAGAAAACGATGCAATCGAATTAACAGCTCTTGTCGGCTCTATGGATGGTTCTGTTTTATTAAAAGAAACAGTAGTGGGTACTAATCCTGAAGAAGTAGGGTTAGAGGCCGCGGACCGTTTAATTAAACAAGGCGCCAAAGAACTCATTCTTGCTGCAAATAAGGAGCAACAATAAATATGAACGCTCTCGCTGGAAAAACGGTATTGATTACACGTGCCCAGCATCAAGCGAAACAAATGAGTGTAGCAGTGAAAGAAAAGAGCGGAATTCCATTGGAAATTCCGCTTTTGCGTATGGAAGGTATGTCTCATAGGCAAATTCAACATATTGAAGGGCAGCTACATTCGTATGACTGGGTTATTTTTACGAGCAGAAATGGTGTAGCTTTTTTTCTAGATAGTTTGAAAAAGAAACTACCACTAACCATTAAAATCGCTGCGGTAGGTGTGAAAACAAAATTAGAGTTAGAAAAAAGGGGCTATCAAGTTCATTTTGTTCCAACTTCATTTGTTGCAGAAGCATTTGCAGAAGAGTTTCTAAAAGAATTAAGTGGAAATGAACGTATTTTATTTCCAAAAGGAAATTTAGCAAGAGATGTAATACCAGTTAAACTTCGGGAAATTGGTGTTTCTCTAGATGAGTTAATCGTATACGGTACGAAAGTGAATATAGAAAAAAAGCAAGAGCTTATAGCAGCGTTGAAGTTAGGAGAAGTAGACATTATTACATTTACGAGCCCTTCAACTGTTACTAGTTTTGTTCGTTTACTTGAGGGTACAAACTGGAGAGAATGGACAAAAAAATGTACAATTGCTTGTATAGGACCTATTACGGAAAAAGAGGCAATTCGTTATTTTCCGTCTGTTATTGTGCCGAAAGAGTACACTGTAGAAGCATTGCTACAATGTGTTTGTGAATCTATAAAATGAAAGAATGGGGACAGAAATCTATGAGCTCTTTACAATTTAATCGTCATCGTCGTTTAAGACAAAGCGGGGGCATGCGTGCGCTTGTACGTGAAACGTTTTTACATACGGAAGATTTTATTTACCCTATTTTTGTATTAGAAGGTGAAAATGTTCGTAATGAAGTTCCTTCTATGCCAGGCGTATATCAAATGTCTTTAGATTTATTGCAAGCTGAAATGCAAGAAGTTGTTGATTTAGGTATTCGTTCTGTTATTGTATTTGGTTTACCTGCTGAAAAGGATGAAGTTGGATCATCAGCATATTGTGATCATGGAATTGTACAACGTGCTATTCAACAAATTAAAGGTGATTTCCCTGAGCTAGTAGTAGTTGCGGATACATGTTTATGTCAATTTACAAGCCATGGTCATTGCGGTGTAATTGAAGATGGTATTATTTTAAATGACGAGTCTCTTGCAGTTCTTGCGAAAACAGCTGTAAGTCAAGCGAAAGCAGGAGCGGACATTATTGCGCCATCAAACATGATGGACGGCTTCGTAACAGCAATTCGCCATGCATTAGATGAAAATGGTTTTGGACACGTGCCAGTTATGTCGTACGCTGTGAAATATTCATCAGCATTTTATGGGCCATTCCGTGATGCTGCGCACGGTGCACCGCAATTTGGTGACCGTAAAACATATCAAATGGACCCAGCGAACCGTATGGAAGCATTCCGTGAAGCAGAATCAGATGTAATGGAAGGTGCTGATTTCTTAATTGTAAAGCCAGCTCTTTCTTACTTAGATATCATTCGTGATGTGAAAAATAACTTCAATTTACCAATCGTTGCTTACAACGTAAGTGGTGAATATTCGATGATTAAAGCGGCAGCGCAAAATGGCTGGATTAATGAAAAAGAAGTTGTTCTTGAAAAATTAATTAGTATGAAACGTGCAGGAGCAGACTTAATTATTACGTATCATGCGAAAGATGCAGCAAAATGGTTACAAGAAGGAGGCGCTAAATAATGAAAAAGTTTGATAAGTCGATTGCGGCGTTTGAAGAGGCACAAGACTTAATGCCTGGTGGCGTAAATAGCCCGGTTCGTGCTTTTAAATCTGTTGGGATGAATCCGTTGTTTATGGAGCGTGGAAAAGGCTCTAAAGTATATGATATTGATGGGAATGAATACATCGACTACGTATTATCATGGGGACCTTTAATTCATGGGCATGCAAATGATCGTGTGGTAGAAGCGTTAAAATCAGTTGCTGAAAGAGGTACAAGCTTCGGTGCACCAACAGAAATTGAAAATAAATTAGCGAAACTTGTTATTGAGCGCGTACCATCAATTGAGATTGTGCGTATGGTTAACTCTGGAACGGAAGCGACAATGAGTGCACTACGTCTAGCTCGTGGTTATACAGGTCGAAATAAAATCTTGAAATTTATCGGTTGTTACCACGGTCATGGTGATTCGTTATTAATTAAAGCTGGTTCTGGTGTGGCGACTTTAGGTTTACCAGATAGCCCTGGTGTACCAGAAGGTGTAGCGAAAAATACGATTACAGTAGCTTATAATGATTTAGAAAGTGTGAAATACGCTTTTGAACAATTCGGTGATGATATTGCTTGTGTAATTGTAGAACCAGTGGCAGGGAATATGGGTGTAGTTCCTCCGCAACCAGGATTTTTAGAGGGGCTTCGTGAAGTAACAGAACAAAACGGTGCACTGCTTATTTTTGATGAAGTAATGACAGGGTTCCGTGTTGCTTATAACTGTGGACAAGGTTACTACGGTGTAACACCTGATTTAACTTGTTTAGGTAAAGTAATCGGTGGTGGCTTACCAGTAGGAGCGTACGGTGGTAAAGCAGAAATTATGCGCCAAGTTGCGCCAAGCGGACCGATTTACCAAGCTGGTACTTTATCAGGTAACCCACTTGCAATGGCAGCAGGTTATGAAACGTTAGTACAGTTAACGCCAGAATCATATGTAGAATTTGAGCGTAAAGCTGAAATGTTAGAAGCTGGATTACGTAAAGCAGCTGAAAAACATGGCATTCCGCATCATATTAACCGTGCAGGTTCTATGATTGGTATTTTCTTTACAGATGAGCTCGTTATTAATTACGATGCAGCAAAATCTTCAAACTTAGAATTCTTTGCGGCTTACTATCGTGAAATGGTAGAACAAGGTGTATTCTTACCGCCATCTCAATTCGAAGGTTTATTCTTATCGACAGCACATAGTGACGCAGATATTGAGGCGACGATTGCAGCAGCTGAAATTGCAATGTCAAAATTAAAATAATGTATTAGAGAAAAATCGCTCTCCATAAGGGGAGCGATTTTTTTTATTCATAAAGTAAGCTTTCCCTACATAAATCTGTAATGACATATAGTTTGGGAGGGGGAAAAGAAGTGGCTGCAGATCATTCGTTACGATTTTCATTAAAAGAATCTGTTTGGTTCCAAAAGGGACAGGAAGTCGATGAACTTTTGTCAATTTCGTTAGATCCAGACGTTGAGATAGAAGAGCTTGATCATGAAGTAATTGTGAGAGGGCAATTAGATTTAACGGGAGAGTATGTTGCACGAAAAGATGATTCGGCGTATTCATTAAGAGAACTATCGCCAGCAAAGTCAATTGATTATGTAGAAACAAGGGAAGATGGGGTTAATGAACTTGTTCATTCCTTTCCGCTTGAAATATCAATTCCGAGAAATCGAGTGAAAGTAATTGAAGAACTATATGTATCAATTGAGGAATTTGATTATGAATTAAAGGAAAATGGTTGCTTACAATTATTAGCGGATATATCTATTACCGGTTTATGTGATGAAGAGAGAAGCGAGGATGAAGCTGAAGAGGAAGAGACGGTGTATGCGGAATTAGAAGAAGATTCAGCGCAAGAGGATGAAAATAGACCGGCGCCGCATGTAGAAGAACCAACATATAAGGAATCAGATGAGTGGGAAGATTACGCATTTGAACCGTTCCAGTTAGAGGAAAGAAAAGAACAGGAATTAGAAGAAGAGAAAATAGAAGAACATGAATTTGTGGAGCGTGAAGCGGAGCAAGAAACAACGCCGCAATTTGAATTGTTTGGGCGAAAAGATTTCAAGAAAGAAAAAGCGAAAAAGCAGGCAGAACAAGAAGAAGAGTACTCACAGCGAGATGAAAATGCGCTTTATTTAACAAAACTATTTACGAAAGAACCGGAAGAAGAATTTACAAAGTTAAGAATGTATTTCGTGCAAGAAGGGGATACAATTGAATCTATTGCAGAACGTTATGAAACGTCTGTACAAAATGTGTACCGTGTCAATCAAACAGAAGATATATTTTTAAATACGGGGCAAATTATTTATATTCCCGTTTCAAGGGTAAAGGCGAAATAAGGAAGTGAGTGTTTTCACTCGCTTCTTTTCTTAGAGGCTATGTTTTGAATAGAAAGGGTTATTCGTATGGATATTGAATTACGAAATCACTATGAACCTATCGTGAGGCAATATAGATTGGATACGCAGCATATGGAAGAGCACGGAAGTGTAATGAAAATTTATACGAATCAAGGTCCATATGCACTCAAGAAAATAGAAGGCAGAAAGTTAGAGCGGAATAATTTTCTGCATCATATTCAATATTTGAAGGAGAAAGGTTTTTCAAATTATGTACCTATATACCATGCGACGGATGGAAATTATATTTTAAGTGACGGGACGTATAATTATTATTTAATGCCTTGGTTAGAACGTGCAGAAGGAAACGGCGAAGACAATGATCAATACCATAAAATGTTTCAGACACTCGGAACGTTGCATCAAAAAACTGTGAAGGAAGAAACATATACGGAAGAAGATTTAGAAAAACATTATACAACTATATCCGATCGCTGGGAAAATGATGGTGAGATGTTAGAAGAGTTTCTCGTAGAATCTGAATCGAAATGGTATATGTCTCCGTTTGAATTACAATATTGTACGTACTATCATCATGTAATGAGAGCGCGTGAATTTGCAACGAAGCAATTAAATGAGTGGAACGATGCGATGAAAGAAAAAGAGAAAACACGTATTACTTTTGTGCATGGTAACGTGTCGCTTAATCATTTTTTATTTGACTATGAGCGGAATGGCTATTTTATTAGTTTGGAAAAATCGAAGTTTGCAACGCCTGTGCAAGATATAGTAGGTTTTTATTCGCGGTCTTTAAACACATATCCAATCGCAAGAAGTGATCGGTTTGAATGGTATCAAATGTATCAAAAAAATTTTCCATTTACGAAAGAAGAGCAACTTCTCATGTTTGCTTATATGACGTATCCATCACAATTTATTCGACAAATCGGGTCTTATAGGAAAAGAAAAGATAATCGCAGCGAGGAAAATGAACTGCGCGAAGTAAAGAGTTTGCAACAATCGCATTGGCTCGTTAGCAATATAGAATATTTCCTGTCACAATTACAAGCTGCCCAGCAAGGGAACGGGTAAAGTGAAACTTTAATCAGTGGGTGGCTCCCATCTAACTTCTTTGCTTCAGTTGAATTTTGAGGTGGGGGTCTTACTGCCCGCAAATAGCGGGATAAAGAAGATAAGTAGAGAATGCTACTTATCTTTTTTGTATTCACCCGAAAAGCCATAGTTTTAAATTTATCTTGACGAATAAGGTTTCGTTTTTTACACTATTGTATATAATAATTAACAATCATATAAATGCCTTGAAGGGGAAGAGTATAACATGAAACGTCTTCAGAGAGGAGAATCATTAGCTGGGAGATTCTCTAGATAGTTATGTTAGAAGGTAGCCCTGGAGCATCTTTTCTGAACGGAATAGTTCTCATTAGGAAAAGACGGATTTGTCCGTTATCAAATTAAGAGTATAAGCAAATTATGAATTTGTTTGTAAATAAAGGTGGTACCGCGATGTCCCTCGTCCTTTTTGGATGAGGGACATTTTTTATTTTAAGGAGGGAAAATAATGTCAAACACGGAAAAGAATTTACCAACTAAATATGATCATATGTCCGTTGAAGAAGGCCTTTATCAATGGTGGCTTGAAGGCAAGTATTTTGAAGCAACAGGAGACGAGAAGAAACAACCGTATACAATTGTAATTCCACCTCCGAACGTAACTGGTAAGTTACACTTAGGTCATGCTTGGGATACAACTCTTCAAGATATTTTAACTCGTACGAAGCGTATGCAAGGATACGATGTGTTATGGCTTCCAGGAATGGACCATGCTGGTATCGCAACACAAGCGAAAGTAGAAGGAAAACTTCGTGAAGAAGGTATTTCACGTTACGATCTTGGCCGTGAGAAATTCCTTGAAAAAGCTTGGGAGTGGAAAGAAGAGTACGCTTCTCACATTCGTCAACAATGGGGGAAAGTTGGTTTAGGACTAGACTATTCTCGCGAACGTTTCACATTAGACGAAGGTTTATCTGATGCGGTTAATAAAGTATTCGTTCAATTATACGAAAAAGGCTTAATTTATCGCGGTGAATATATTATCAACTGGGATCCAGCAACACGCACAGCTCTTTCTGATATTGAAGTAATTCATAAAGAAGTTCAAGGTGCATTCTACCATATGAACTATCCGTTAACAGACGGTTCAGGTCACATTCGCCTTGCTACTACTCGTCCAGAAACGATGCTTGGTGATACAGCGGTAGCAGTTCATCCAGAAGATGATCGTTACAAACATTTAATCGGAAAAACAGTTACACTTCCAATCGTAGGCCGTGAGATTCCGATTATTGCTGATGAGTACGTAGAAAAAGACTTCGGAACAGGCGTTGTAAAAATTACACCAGCTCATGACCCGAACGACTTTGAAGTGGGTAACCGTCATGACTTACCACGCATCTTAGTAATGAACGAAGATGGATCGATGAACGAAAAAGCTGGTAAGTATAACGGTATGGATCGTTTCGAATGCCGTAAAGAATTAGTGAAAGACTTACAAGAAGCTGGCGTATTAGTAGAAATCGAGCCTCATATGCATTCAGTAGGTCATAGTGAGCGTAGCGGTGCAGTAGTTGAGCCTTACTTATCAACACAATGGTTCGTAAAAATGGCTCCACTTGCAGAAAAAGCAGTAGCACTTCAACAAAAAGAAGAAGAAAAAGTAACGTTCGTACCAGAGCGTTTTGAAAACACATACTTACGCTGGATGGAAAACATTCATGACTGGTGTATTTCTCGTCAATTATGGTGGGGACACCGCATCCCAGCTTGGTATCATAAAGAAACTGGTGAAGTATACGTAGGTACAGAAGCACCAGCAGATATTGAAAACTGGAATCAAGATAACGACGTACTTGATACATGGTTCAGTTCAGCGTTATGGCCATTCTCAACACTTGGTTGGCCAAATGAAGATTCAGCAGACTTCAAACGTTACTATTCAACAGATGCACTAGTAACTGGTTATGACATCATCTTCTTCTGGGTATCTCGTATGATTTTCCAAGGTTTAGAGTTTACAGGCGAGCGTCCATTTAAAGATGTATTAATTCACGGTTTAGTTCGTGATGAGCAAGGTCGTAAGATGAGTAAATCTCTTGGTAACGGTATTGACCCAATGGATGTTATCGAGAAGTACGGTGCAGATGCAATGCGCTATTTCTTATCAACAGGAAGTGCACCAGGTCAAGATTTACGTTTCAGCATGGAAAAAGTAGAATCTACTTGGAACTTCATTAATAAAATTTGGAACGCATCACGTTTCGTATTAATGAACATGGATGACATGAAGTATGAAGAAATCGATTTAACTGGTGAAAAATCAGTTGCAGATAAGTGGATCTTAACTCGCTTAAACGAAACGATCGAGAGTGTAACACGTAACATGGATAAATATGAGTTCGGTGAAGCTGGTCGTTCATTATACAACTTCATTTGGGACGATTTCTGTGACTGGTACATTGAAATGGCGAAACTTCCACTATACGGTGAAGATGAAGCAGCTAAGAAAACAACTCGTTCTATTTTAGCTTATGTATTAGATCAAACAATGCGTCTATTACACCCATTCATGCCATTCGTAACAGAGAAAATTTGGCAACATTTACCGCATGAAGGCGAATCTATTACAGTAGCTGCGTGGCCAACAGTTCGCGAAGATTTACAAGATACGGAAGCGGCAGCAGAAATGCACCTTCTAGTTGATATCATTCGTTCTGTTCGTAACATCCGTGCAGAAGTTAATACGCCAATGAGCAAAAAAGTTCAAATGCAAATTAAAGCAAAAGATGAGGCTGTACTTGCTCAACTTACGAAAAATAGCTCTTACATTGAGCGTTTCTGTAACCCAAGTGAATTAACAATTCAAACGGATTTACAAGCGCCAGAAAAAGCGATGACTGCAATCGTATCAGGTGCGGAGTTATTCTTACCGTTAGCTGATCTTATCAATCTTGATGAAGAGAGAGCTCGTCTTGAGAAAGAACTTGAGAAGTTTGATAAAGAAGTAGAACGTGTACAGAAGAAACTTTCTAACCAAGGTTTCGTAGCGAAAGCTCCTGCAGCGGTTATTGAAGGAGAGCGTGCGAAAGAGCAAGATTACCTAGAAAAACGCGAAGCAGTTCGTCAACGTCTAGCAGATCTTGAAAAGTAAAAATGTTTTTAGAGACTCACTATATTGGTGAGTCTCTTTTCTTTGCGTATAATAGAACTATGAAAGTTGTCTTTTGAAAGGGGAAAAGCATACGTGATACATACATACGAAGAAGCGATAGGGTGGATTCATACCCGGTTGAAATTTGGTATTAAACCAGGATTAGAAAGAATGAGTTGGATGCTAGAAGAGCTCGGAAATCCAGAGCGTCATATAAAATGTGTTCATCTTGCTGGTACAAATGGAAAAGGTTCAACGTTAACATATATGCGCTATATGTTAGAAGGCGCGAAATATAAGGTAGGAACGTTTACCTCTCCTTACATCGAAACATTTAATGAGCGCATTAGTGTGAATGGAACACCAATTGCAGATGAAGAGATTACTGAACTCGTAAAGATGGTAAAGCCAGTCGTTGAAAAGCTAGATGAGACAGATTTAGGGGAAGCGACTGAGTTTGAAATTATTACTGTTATGGCAATTTGCTATTTCGGTAAAGTCAATTTCTGTGATGTTGTTTTATTTGAAACAGGGCTTGGTGGACGTTTTGATTCTACCAATGTTATACACCCTGTTCTCACGATTATTACGAATATCGGTCACGATCATATGCATATTTTAGGGAATACACTAGGAGAAATTGCATATGAAAAGGCGGGGATTATTAAGTCTGGCGTGCCGGTAATTACTGGTGTACAAGATGAAGAAGCTTTGCAAGTCATTCAAAATGTTGCAAAGGAAAATCATGCAAACTTATACGAACTTGGCAATCATTTTACAGTGTTACATAAACAGTCTAACGAAGATGGGGAACAGTTTGATTTTACTTGTCCTTTTTCCGCATTTGAAGATTTGCAAATCTCAATGAAAGGCCTTCATCAAGTAGGAAATGCAGCGCTAGCACTTATGGCAGTAATGTATGTAAAAACATATTTATCATTTTTAATTGAGGAAGAGGTAATAAGAACGGGATTACGGGAAGCGTATTGGATTGGGCGCTTTGAAAAGCTACAAAGTAACCCGGATATTATTATAGATGGTGCTCATAATCCAGAAGGTATTGAAAGCCTTGTGAAAACAGTAGAAGCGCATTATAAAGATAAAAATGTAATAGTTTTATTTACTGCCCTTGGTGATAAACAATTGCATAACATGGTAGGCCAATTAGAAACCATTGCAGATGAAATTATTTTTACAACATTCGCCTTTGATCGTGCTATTTCTGCCGACAAGCTTGCATCATATTCGCAAAAAGAATCAAAACTAGTTTTTGAAAATTGGAAAGAGGCAATTGATACAAAAGTTGAAATGATAGGGAAAAATGATGTTTTTATCATAACAGGTTCTCTTTATTTCATTTCTGAAGTTCGAAAATATATTCGAGAGAAAAACTAGATAGTCTTTGCTATCTAGTTTTTTTGTTCTACAAATGAAGTCAAATGCATACATATAAGATAAATATATAGGGTTATTTGGCGAATTCCTCTGACAAATATCTCGTTTTTTTGTGAAATGAATATGATATGATGCGGACAACGATAAGAGGTGAGGTGTGAGTGTATGGACAAGCAATCACGAACGATCTCAGTGAAAGTGAATGGAACAGAAGCGAAGTATGAGGAAAAGAAGAAAGATGAATTTGAATGGATGGTAGTAGAAAGTGAACGACCGAAAAATGTTGTTCCGTTTCAAAAAGCGAAATCAATGTCTGTGGAAAAATACCGAAAGAAGTGGAGTAATACATTAATTGCAATCGTTGCAACCGCAATTATTATCGGTACGGCGTTTGGAATGGGGATGCTTCATTTACTTACTGGACAAGGAACAACAGGAGGAAGTGAAGTAACTGCTTCAAGGCCGACTGGAAATGGAGAATCAAAGGTGGGTGGAACGGCAGAACAAACACCAGCACCGAAAGAAGAAAAACAAAAGGCGCAGGCAGGAACGTCATTGGATCCGATGAAATTATTTTTTGTTCAAGGGGGGCTTTATTCTTCTGAAGAAAAAGGACAGGCAGCTCTTGAAGAATGGAAAGGCAATGGGGGCATTGGTGCTTTGAGACCGAGCGGGGATAAGTATGCAATAGTTGTTGGTATTGCTAGCGATGAACAGGCTATAAATCAATTAATGACTAAGTATAAAAATGATGGTGTCTCCGTTTTAAAGAAGAACTGGGATATAACAGATAAAGCATTGCTGAAAGATGATAAAGAAGTAGGAACATTTTTAACAAAAGTGCAGCCATTATACACTCATTTAGCAAAATATGCTTCTAGCGTACAAGTTGGTGGAAAAAGCAGCGCAAAAGATATAGAAGCGATTGAAAAAGAATGGAAAGTGATTGAAAAAGAAGGGAAAAGTATGAAGCGAGAAGAAGCAAAGAAACTGTATATGTATACGTCGGTAGCTGTACAAACAGTAAAAGATGGGAAAATGGATAAGGAATCTTTGGCGAAATTAAATCAAGTTATTATTGATGGCTTACTCTCGTATGAAAAAATTGTTTCGTAGAAAGTGAAATGATAGGATAATAAAATGAGTAAGAAAGAAGTACATGTACTTCTTTCTTTTCTTTTGAATTTAGAGCAAAGTGCTTTCTCTATGACAGGAATATAATCGTATGCAATAAAGAAGTGTTATTTTTAGTTAGAGAAATTAATATTTCTTTCATTTGTGGGCAAACTATTCCTTTGATACGATTGATATAAATTGTTCTGCTTCATGTGAGAAAGGAAGGAGAAAATATGAAAAAAATAATTTTAGCTTCAGGGTCACCTCGGAGGAAGGAATTGCTTGAGTTAGCTAGCGTACCATTTGAAATCGTTGTAAGTGAAGTAGAGGAAACAATTGGTGCATATTCATCGCCTTCTGATATTGTAATGTCGCTTGCCTTGCAAAAAGCATCAGCGGTTGCAGAAAATAATAGTGATCACATTGTGTTAGGTGCAGATACAATTGTTACATATGAGTCGCGTATTCTTGGTAAGCCTTCTAATGAGGATGAGGCGAAAGAGATGTTACAATTACTATCAGGGAAAACACATGAAGTGTATACAGGTGTTGCGATTATATCAAAAGAAAAAACGGTTACTTTTTATGAGCGTACAGAAGTTACGTTTTGGGAATTAACAGAAGAGGAAATTGATACATACGTCGCGTCGAAAGAACCTCTTGATAAAGCAGGTAGTTATGGGATTCAAGGTAAAGGGTCTATTTTCGTTCAACATATTCAAGGGGACTACTATAGTGTAGTTGGCTTACCAATTGCACGTCTCGTTCGGGAATTAAAACAATTTGATATTGATGTAACCCATGCGTAAAATTGCATGGGGTTTTCTTTGAGAGAACAAATAAAGGGGTGGAGAGATGAACGGTATTCGTGATGTTGTAAGAGAAGAACAACCACGGGAGCGTTTATTGTTAGAAGGTGCTGGAAGTTTATCAAATCGAGAGCTTCTCGCAGTGTTACTCAGAACAGGTTCTAAAGAAGAAACAGTTTTAAAGTTGTCGGATAAAATTTTACACCAATTTGATGGCTTGCGTATGTTGAAAGATGCAACATTAGAAGAGCTAATTAGTATACATGGTGTTGGGATTTCAAAGGCATCGCAACTTATGGCGGCCTTTGAACTAGGTAGAAGAATGGTACGTTTAGAATATCAAAATAGATATAGTATTCGAAGTCCAGAAGATTGTGCGAAATACATGATGGAAGAAATGCGTTTTTTACAACAAGAGCATTTTGTTTGTTTATATTTAAATACAAAAAATCAAGTTATACATAGGCAAACGATCTTTATTGGAAGTTTAAACACGTCAATTGTACACCCAAGGGAAGTTTTTAAAGAAGCCTTCCGTCGTGCAGCAGCCTCTATCATATGTCTCCATAACCATCCCTCAGGAGACCCCACGCCGAGCCGTGAAGATATTGAAGTAACAAAACGCTTAGTAGAATGTGGCCAGATTATCGGAATTGAAGTGCTTGATCATATTATAATAGGTGACCATAAATTCGTGAGTTTAAAGGAAAAAGGTCATATTTAAGACTATGCTTTTTACTTATTTTGTTTTATAATGTGATTTATGAGTTTTTTGTAGAAATTTATCTACAAAAAGGATAAAGATATAAAAAACGTACTGTTTTTATAATATAAAGTAAGAAAAAATGAGTCCGTGAAAACAAGAAAGGAAGATAAATAATATGTTTGGATTTGGTGGATTTACTCGCGATCTTGGAATAGACTTAGGAACTGCGAACACGCTTGTATATGTAAAAGGAAAAGGTGTAGTTTTACGTGAACCTTCAGTAGTTGCGTTACAAACTGATACGAAACAAATCGTTGCTGTAGGTAGCGACGCAAAACAAATGATTGGTCGTACACCAGGGAACGTTGTGGCACTTCGCCCGATGAAAGACGGTGTAATTGCTGATTATGAAACAACTGCAACAATGATGAAATATTACATTCAACAAGCTCAAAAATCAAACGGTTTCTTTTCACGTAAGCCGTATGTAATGGTATGTGTACCATCTGGTATTACAGCTGTAGAAAGACGTGCAGTAATCGATGCGACTCGTCAAGCGGGTGCTCGTGATGCTTATCCTATCGAAGAACCATTTGCAGCAGCAATTGGTGCAAACTTACCTGTTTGGGAACCAACTGGTAGTATGGTTGTTGATATCGGTGGTGGTACAACAGAAGTTGCAATTATTTCTTTAGGTGGTATTGTAACAAGCCAATCAGTTCGTGTTGCTGGTGATGATATGGACGATTCAATCATTCAGTACATTAAGAAAAGCTATAACTTAATGATTGGTGAAAGAACAGCTGAAGCATTAAAATTAGAAATTGGTTCTGCAGGCGAGCCAGAAGGTATCGAGCCTATGGAAATTCGCGGTCGTGATTTAGTAAGTGGTTTACCAAAAACAGTACTAATTCAGCCAGAAGAAATTGCGGATGCATTAAAAGATACAGTAGATGCGATTGTAGAATCAGTTAAAAATACGTTAGAAAAAACTCCACCGGAATTAGCGGCTGATATTATGGACCGCGGTATCGTATTAACAGGTGGCGGGGCATTACTACGTAACTTAGATAAAGTAATTAGTGAAGAAACAAAAATGCCAGTTCTTGTTGCAGAAGATCCATTAGATTGCGTAGCAATTGGAACGGGTAAAGCATTAGACAATATCGATCTTTTCAAAACTGCTGCTCGATAATATTGCAAAATAAAAATCAGTGAAATTAAGAGGGTGTGAACGTGCCACAGTTTTTCTTAAACAAAAGATTAATTGTTTTGTTGGTTAGTATTATTCTTCTCGTGGCATTGATTGGAATCTCATTGAAAGAACGGAACAGTTTAACATGGCCAGAGCAGTTTGTTAAAGACACTGTCGGTGTTGTAGAACGTGTATTCCAAAAGCCAGCGAAATACGTAGCTGGATTCTTCGAAAATGTAGAGGATGTAAAGCGCACGTATGAAGAGAATAAAGAATTAAAAGCAAAATTAGATAATTATGCAGGTCTATCAGGGAAAGTAAAACAATTAGAAGATGATAACAAGAAGCTACAAGAGCTAACTGGTAAGAAAGAGTTAAATAGCGGGTATACTGAAATTCCAGCTACTGTTGTTTCTCGTAATCCAGATAAATGGTACGATTTAATTGGAATTGATAAAGGGGCACAGCAAGGAATTAAAAAAGATATGGCTGTAGTAACTTCACAAGGGTTAGTTGGAAGAGTGAAAAGTGTATCTCAGTTTACATCATCAGTAGAATTACTAAGTTCTATGAGCCGAACAAATCGCGTTTCTGCTATTGTACAAGGGCAAGAGAAAATCTTTGGTTTGATTGAAGGTTATGACAAAGAAAAACAATTACTTCTTTTCACAAAGATTGGCTCTGATGCACCGGTAGCAAAAGATCAACTAGTTGTAACATCTGGACTTGGTGATATTTTCCCGAAAGGTCTTGTAATTGGAAAAATCGTTGATGTTCAGCCGGATGCATATGGCTTAACAAAAACAGCTTATGTAAAACCTGCCGCTGATTTAAATGACGTAGAGCATATTACGGTTGCTAAACGTGCAACACCTTCAGCGCCATTAGAATAGGAGGAGAAGAAGAGATGATGAAGATATTAAAAAGAGCAGCTCTTCCTCTTTTGCTCCTTTTTGTGTTTCTATTTGAAAATATGTTTGCTACTGTTGTTCCAACGGATGTGTTTTGGAAAGACAGTATAGCAGCACCGCATTTCTTTATAATCGTCTTATGTTTTATTACAGTGTATTATAGTCCGGTCCAAGGGATTTATTACGGACTATTATTTGGCTTCTTATTTGATACCGTATACACAGAACTTGTCGGGATATATATTTTTGCTTATCCGATTTTAGCTTATTTAGTTTATAGTGTGATGAAAGTATTACAATTGAATTTATTTATTGTTGTTTCTATCATATTAGCTAGCATTGTAGCACTAGAGTATTATGTGTATGGATTCTTAACTTTGTTAGGACGTACTCATATGCCAGCGCATGTCTTTTTCACAGATCGTCTCCTTTCTACTTTATTGTTAAATGCTATTTTCTTATTGATAGTTTGTTTCCCACTGAGACGATATATAGTGCGTCTTTCAAAAGCGATGGAAGAAAAAGAAAAAAGGATTTTCTAATTTTATGTCGAATTGAATCGGTGGGGTGAACTTTAGTGGAAGAAAAAAAGCAACAAAATGTAACGATAAAAGGGACAAAAGATGGGATAACGCTTCATTTAGATGATTGTTGTTCATTCTCAGAATTATTGATGGAATTAGACGAAAAACTTTCTACACATTACTACGATGGTGATGGGCGCTCTTTAATTGAAGTGCATGTGAAAGTAGGAAATCGTTATTTAACAGAAGTCCAACAAGAAGAGATTCGTACGTTAATTCGTAATAAAAAGAATCTTGTTGTGGATTCAATTGAAAGTGATGTTATCACTAAAGCAGAAGCAATAGCTTGGAAAGAAGAAACAGAAATTGTCCCTATTTCCAAAATTGTTCGCTCTGGACAAGTTTTACATGTAAAAGGAAATTTGTTGTTAATTGGAGATGTTAATCCAGGCGGAACGGTTATCGCTGGGGGGAATATTTTTGTTGTAGGATCATTAAGAGGAATTGCGCATGCTGGGTATTATGGGGATTCGGATGCTGTAATCGCTGCATCTGTTATGAACCCGATGCAACTTCGAATTAGTGATGTGGCAATGCGGGCTCCGGAAGAGAAAGAAGACGGAGCGGAGGCGGCAGAATGTGCGTATATTAATGAGAACAATCACATTGTTGTCGATCGCCTGCAACTTCTCACTCATCTTAGACCTAATTTAACAAAGTTAGAAAGGGGAATTGTATAGCTGTGGGAGAGGCAATAGTAATTACATCTGGAAAAGGCGGAGTAGGTAAAACTACAACGTCTGCGAACATTGGTACGGCCCTAGCGTTATCTGGAAAGAAAGTGTGCTTAATTGACACAGATATCGGTCTTCGAAATTTAGACGTAGTAATGGGGCTGGAAAATCGTATTGTATTTGATCTTGTTGATGTCGTTGAAGGGCGTTGCCGTTTACCTCAGGCTCTTATTAAAGATAAACGTTTTGATGATCTTTATTTATTACCTGCAGCACAAACGAGTGATAAATCAGCGGTAACACCTGAACAAATGGATGAATTAATACAAGTATTACGTCAAGATTATGATTACATATTAATTGATTGTCCTGCGGGGATTGAGCAGGGATTTAAAAATGCGGTAGCTGGTGCGGATAAAGCAATCGTTGTTACGACGCCAGAAGTATCCTCAATGCGCGATGCGGATCGTATTATTGGGCTTTTAGAAAAAGAGGATATTGAACCACCGAAACTTGTTATTAACCGTGTACGTAGTCATATGCTTCATGAACAGGATATGTTAGATGTTGATGAAATTGTACGTACATTGTCAATCGAGCTTCTTGGTGTTGTCGAAGATGACGATGAAGTTATTCGAGCTACAAATACAGGTGAACCTGTGGCGTTGCAACCAAGCGGAAAAGCAGCGTTGGCTTATCGTAATATTGCAAGACGCTTGTTAGGTGAGAATGTACCATTACAAGCATTTGAACAAGAAAAGGTATCGGTATTTGCAAAGGTGAAAAACTTCTTTGGAATCCGTTAAGAGCACTTCGCACATATGCGAAGTGCTTTCTTTTTTCTTCACACGAATATCTTTCTTTCTTAGCTCATACATATGTACAAACTGTATACAACTGTTTCTATTGAAATTAGCTTAACGAAAGAAAGGAGACAGTATGAAGAATAGACGTGTAGAAGAAATTAAAAAGCGGATTGCAAAAAGGAAGGCCGAGCAAGAAAGGATGGAGGAAGAGCAGTATTTTACCGGAGGGAATTTTGATAGCGAAACAGTATTTATTGAAGATGGAGAAAAGGAAATGCATCCTTTATTTCGAAAGGAAGTCTTTTTCTTCAAAGTTTTATTATCAGTAATATTAGTTCTTTCGGTTGCTATTTTATATAAGAATGCTCCTTCTTCATTCAATGGAGCTAAAGCTGTTACAGAAAAAGTGATGAAAGAGGAATTTCAGTTTGCTACTGTAGCGAAATGGTACGAAAAGCAATTTGGAAAACCGCTCGTATTCTATTCGCCGAACGAGAAAAAAGAAGGAAGTATTCAGCAAAAAGATTATGCAATTCCTGCTTCTGGAAAGGTAATGCAAGGGTTTCAAAAAAATGGCCAAGGTGTATTTGTCCAAACAGCTACAAATGCAACAGTTGAGTCAGTGAATGAAGGATTAGTTGTTTTTGCGGGTAAGAAAGAGGAACTTGGAAATACAGTTCAAATTCAACATGCAGATGGTACGGAGTCATGGTATGCAAACTTAAACGATATGTCAGTGAAATTATATGATTACGTTTCAAAAAAACAAAAAATTGGAACGGTGAGTAATGATACAAATGATAAAAATGGAAAGTTTTATTTTGCGATAAAAAAGAATGAAAAATTTATTGATCCGATCCAGGTGATATCATTTGATTAAATATAGGGACGTTTTAACGAAAATTTCCGTGCATCCATTATTTTGGGTTATTATTGTCATTGGTATTTTTACTGCACGTTTTAAAGAATTACTACTGTTATTTTGTATCGTTCTTATTCATGAACTTGGGCATGCTTTTGCAGCAGCACACTATAATTGGCGTATAAAAAGAATTCAGCTTTTGCCGTTTGGTGGTGTCGCCGAGCTTGAGGAACATGGTAATAAGTCATTGAAAGAGGAACTTGTTGTCGTAATTGCAGGACCGATTCAACATGTTTGGATGATGCTGGTAGGTTATATGTTGTTTGAAGCCGGTTGGCTGAATGCAGATTTATATTATTTCTTTATGTGGAATAATATAATTATTTTAGCGTTTAATTTACTCCCTATTTGGCCGTTAGATGGCGGGAAAGTATTGTTTAATATACTATCATATCGTTTTCCTTATTTACAAGCACATGAAAAGATGATGAAATTGTCATGTGTTTTTTTTGGTGTAATATTAGGATGGCAGTTGCTCTGGAATAGTAACAATATTATGATGTGGGTACTACTCATATTTTTGGCAGTGTCGTTATATCAAGAGTGGAAACAAAGACGGTATGCATTTATGCGTTTTTTATTAGAACGTTATTATGGAAATAAAAGAGGGATTGAAAAGATTGCACCTATTGAAGTGCAATCAGAAGATCATTTATATAAGATATTCACAAAATTTCGTAGAGGATATAAGCATTCTATTATCGTCCGTGGAAAATATAAAGAGCATTACACATTGGATGAAAATGAATTGCTCTATGCATATTTTACTGAAAAACGAACAACTTCATCAGTTGAAGAATTAATCGGTTAGTGTTGACGATAGCACTAACCTTTTATTATTGTAAAAGCAAAGAAGATTATAAAGTGAGGAAATAATTTTGAAAACGTTATATGTGAATTACGCTGGTTCGGAAAAGCGCGTTGCAATTGAAGAGAAGAACAAGATTGTTGAGTTTTTATGGAAACGTAATGAAGAGCAAGAAATTGTTGGGCATATTTATGTTGGACGTATCGTAAGAAC
Source organism: Bacillus cereus group sp. BfR-BA-01524 (assembly GCF_022662595.1). NCBI lineage: Bacteria > Bacillati > Bacillota > Bacilli > Caryophanales > Bacillaceae > Bacillus > Bacillus cereus group sp. BfR-BA-01524. The sequence continues at coordinate 68,231 of NZ_JAKUDW010000015.1, forward strand.
AATTGCTGGAATGAACGCAGCTTTTGTAAACATCGGTTTAGAAAAACATGCGTATCTTTCATACGATGATGTACCAGCTTCTTATCGTATACATGAAGGGCAAGCGATACTCATACAAGTTGTGAAAGAGGCAATTGATACGAAAGGGCCTAAATTGACAGCGAATATAGAATTTACCGGGAAATATGTCGTTTATATGCCGTTTGATGAGATGCGAGCTGTTTCTCGGAAAATAAAAAATAATAAAAGAAGACAACAGTTACTTGAAATTGAAGTAGAAGGAACGGGAGGTTACATTTTCCGCTCTGCCTCTGAAAAAGGGGAAATTGAAGAAATACAAGCTGAAATGCAAGGGTTACAACAGTTGTATGAAGAGTTAAAAAGAAAAGAGGATCAAGGAAAGGCGCCGTTATTACTTCATCGACCGGCGACCTTTTTAGATCGTGTATTTCAAGAGAACCCAATTGAAACAATTGAAAAAGTAGTTGTAGATACAAGAAGTATAGTAAAAGAATTAGAAGACAAAGTTGGAAAAGAAAAAGTATCTTTTTATAATGAAAAGTCTTCGATGTTTAACCATTTTGGAATAGAGCGTGAAATTGAGAAAGCACTCCAAAAAATTGTGTGGCTTCCAAATGGTGCTTATTTAATTGTAGAGCAAATGGAGACGATGACTGTAATTGATGTGAATACGGGCAAGTTTACTGGAAAACAAAATTTACAAGATACAGTACTTCGCACAAATGAGATGGCAGCTGAAGAAATTGCACGCCAATTAAGACTTCGTGATATTGGTGGTATGATATTAATTGATTTTATTAATATGAAAAAAAGAGAAGATAAAGAAAAGGTAAGAGAATGTCTCATAGCTGCTATGAAAGATGATCGTACTTATACAAGAGTGCTTGGATTTACTGAGTTAGGAATTTTGGAGATGACACGAAAACGTAAAAAACATTCTTTACGTGACGTATTACTAGAAGAGTGTGTATCTTGCAAAGCGACGGGTTATGTAATGTCGTATGAAACAATTGCGTATGAGCTAGAGAGAGAATTAATCACATATGGCAACATAGAGGATGAGGCAGTATTAATCGCTGCGCCTAAAGAACTGCAAAAACAATTTTTGCAAAAAGAATTACAAAAAAATATTCCATTTGAAATTTATTTCAAAGATGATATTATCGAAAAGTACGCTATTATCCGTTTTGGAAGTAAAAAAGAAATTGTAGAACGGAAAAAATAGTTAGTAGAAGATTCATTGACAATACTCAATGAATTATGGTAACATCTTTATGTTATAGTTTATAGCACCTAAACGGCTATATGCTACAACCGCACAAGACAGGTTCCCTAAAGGCATTTATGTCTACCTCGTTTTTGGCGAGTCTTAGTAATTAAGAGGAGGTGCAAGTATGTACGCAATTATCGAAACAGGTGGAAAACAAATTAAAGTTGAAGCTGGTCAAGCAATCTACATTGAAAAATTAGATGTTGAAGCTGGTGAAACTGTTACTTTTGACAAAGTTCTTTTCGTTGGTGGCGAAAACGTTAAAGTTGGTAGCCCAGTTGTAGAAGGTGCAACAGTTACTGCGAAAGTTGAAAAACAAGGTCGCGCTAAGAAAATCATCGTTTTCAAATACAAAGCGAAAAAGAACAATCGTAAGAAACAAGGTCATCGTCAACCTTACACTAAGCTAGTTGTTGAAGCTATCAACGCTTAATTCTGGTTAACATGATTAAAATTACGATAAGTCGCACGAAATTAGGAAGTATCCAATCATTTAAAATGACTGGACATGCCGATTATGCGCCACATGGACAAGACCTTGTCTGTGCTGGAACTACAGCGGTTGTGTTTGGTTCTATAAATGCAGTGGAAGAACTTTGTAATGTGCAGGCAACTATTGAACTCGGAAGTGATGGCGGATTCTTAACGTATGAATTGCCTAATGATTTAGACGTTCATGCAGCAGAAAAAGCACAGATACTTTTAGAAGGATTGGTTGTTTCGCTTAAGACGATCGAACTTGATTACGGAAAGTATATCCGTTTAATAGAAAAAGTGCAGGAGGTGTAACGTATGTTAAGATTAGATCTTCAGTTTTTCGCATCTAAGAAAGGTGTAGGTAGTACAAAGAACGGTCGTGACTCTCAGTCAAAACGTCTTGGTGCTAAACGCGCAGATGGTCAAACGGTTTCAGGTGGTTCAATTCTTTACCGTCAACGCGGTACAAAAATTTATCCAGGTGTTAACGTTGGTCGTGGTGGCGATGACACTTTATACGCGAAAGTTGACGGCGTAGTACGCTTTGAGCGTCTTGGCCGTGACCGCAAACAAGTGAGCGTATATCCTGTTGCTCAAGAAGCATAAGAACTCACGGAAAACTCTAACCTGAGTGCAGGTTAGAGTTTTTCTATATTAAGGGGTATCTAAATGAATGAAAAATGGACAATTATAGATGCATTGCGCCATTCAAGACATGATTGGCTCAATCGTATGCAGATGGTGAAAGGAAACCTTTCACTTGGAAAAGTGGAAGAAATTCATAGTCTCATCGATCGTTTTGTCCAAGAAGCGAGACAAGAATCCAATCTGATGGGGTTATCAATGCCTTTATTTTCAGAGTGGATTTTAACATATAATTGGAAACAGCAGCCGTGCTTATTGGAGTACGAAGTATTAGGGAAATTACATAACTTATCTCACTTAGATGAGACTGTATGTACATGGACGAATCAATTTTTCTCAATGCTTCAGCATAGTTTAGACGTATATGTTGAAAATTATGTTTGTATCACAATTGAATGTGACGCGGAGAATGCTCGTTTCTTTTTTGATTTTCGTGGTAAGCTAACGAGTGTAGAAGAACTACAGAATTGGCTTGCGACCCAAAACAATAAATGGTATTCCATTTCTTATACAGTGCGAGACGAAGAAGTCTCAGTTATATTACAACCAATTGAAAAAAGTGTGGTGAAATAATGTTTGTAGATCAGGTCAAGATATATGTAAAAGGCGGCGACGGTGGTAACGGTATGGTTGCGTATCGTCGTGAGAAGTATGTTCCTAAAGGTGGCCCAGCAGGTGGCGACGGCGGTAAAGGTGCAGATGTTGTTTTCGTAGTTGAGGAAGGCTTACGTACATTAATGGACTTCCGCTACCAACGTCATTTCAAAGCTGATCGCGGTCAGCACGGAATGAGTAAAGGTCAGCACGGACGTAAATCTGAAGATTTAATCGTAAAGGTTCCACCAGGAACAATAGTAAAAGATGAAAAAACTGGTCAAATTCTTGCCGATTTAGTAACGCATGAACAAACTGCTGTAATCGCAAGAGGTGGCCGAGGTGGCCGTGGTAACTCACGTTTCGCAACAGCTACGAACCCAGCACCAGAAATCGCTGAGAACGGAGAACCAGGTCAAGAACGTGATGTCATTCTAGAACTTAAAGTACTAGCAGATGTTGGACTTGTTGGATTCCCAAGTGTAGGTAAATCTACATTATTATCTGTTGTATCATCAGCACGTCCGAAAATTGCAGAGTATCACTTTACAACAATCGTTCCGAATCTTGGTGTTGTTGAAACTGGTGATAACCGCAGCTTCGTGATGGCTGACCTTCCTGGACTAATTGAAGGCGCACATGCTGGCGTTGGACTTGGACACCAATTCTTACGTCATATCGAGCGTACACGTGTAATTGTACATGTTATTGATATGTCTGGTTTAGAAGGCCGTGAGCCATATGAAGATTATGTTACAATCAATAATGAATTAAAAGAATACAATATGCGTTTAACAGAGCGTCCACAAGTTGTTGTAGCAAACAAAATGGATATGCCAGATGCAGAAGAGAACTTACAAGCATTTAAAGAGAAAGTGGGAGACGAAGTAAAAATCTTCCCAATCTCAGCTGTAACGAAACAAGGTGTTCGTGATTTACTATTTGAAGTAGCGAACTTATTAGAAACAACACCAGAATTCCCAATGTACGATGTTGTCGAAGAGTCTGAAGCAAGTGTAATGTATAAATTTGATGCTGAAAGTCTTAAATTTGAAATTACACGTGAAAGTGACGGCACGTTTGTTATTTCTGGTTACGATATCGAGAAGACATTCAAAATGACAGACTTCTCACGTGATGAGTCTATACGTCGTTTCGCTCGCCAAATGCGTGGAATGGGTATTGATGAAGCGCTTCGTGCACGTGGTGCAAAAGACGGAGATATTGTAAAAATTCTTGAATATGAATTTGAATTTATCGACTAAGACTGCCGAAATAGGGCAGTCTTTTTTTTATATCGTAAAAATCAGATTTATATAGGAAAAAATCCCCACTAATTAAATTTTCAATTTATAATAAAAAGGGGAGTGGTTTTAGAAGAATTCTTTTATGGGGAGAAAACGAACATGTATAAAATATTAATTGTAGAAGATGATGAGAAAATCGCGGGAATATTAGAAGAGCATTTAGAAAGGTATGGCTATCAATTATTTAGAGCAAGTGATTTACGTCATATAAAAGATGAGTTTGTAAAAGTAAATCCTCATCTCGTGTTACTTGATATTAATTTACCGTACTTTGACGGTTTTTATTGGTGTCGTCAAATTCGTACTGTATCGAATGCGCCGATTATTTTTGTTTCTGCAAGAACAGGGGAAATGGATCAAGTAATGGCGATTGAAAATGGCGGGGATGATTATATTACGAAGCCATTCCATTTAGATATCGTAATGGCAAAGGTGAAGAGTGCACTTCGCCGTGGTTATGGAGAGTATGCTTCTGCTGCTGAGAGTGATTGTTTAGGTGTAAATGGACTGTTGTTATTCCCGTCCCAGCATATTGTTGAGTGGCAGGGACAACAAACTGAACTGACAAAAAATGAGTTTTACTTATTAGAGTGTTTAATGAAACAGGTGAATCAATATGTAACGCGCGAAGAACTGTTAGAAGCCCTATGGGATGAAGTAGCATTTGTGGATGATAATACATTAACCGTAAATGTAAAACGTGTAAGGAAGAAGCTAGAGGAGCTAGGCATTAAAAATGCAATTGTAACGAAACGTGGATATGGTTATGCGCTTCTTACAGAGTGGGGCGAAGGGCATGAAGGTTAAAAATTACCTTATGGACCGCTTTTCTTTAATTCTTTCTTATATTGTTAGCCTTTGTTTATTTGGGCTCGTTTTGCAGTTGCAAAGTCTTTTAGAAAAGAAATCCATTGATTGGAGTACGTGGTTATATGGACTTTTGTTAGGAACAGTTGTGTTTACTGTATACCTCATTTACGATTATCGAAAACGGAGTGTGTTTTTAAAGAGGATCCAAAAGTATGTTAATGGCGGAAATACATTACATGACTCTTTACTTATTGATGAATCTTATACATTAGAGCAAGAAATGGTCGTTGAATCTTTTACGTTATTAAGACAGCAATATATGAATGAAGTTCATAAACAGCATGCGAAAGAGCAACAGCAAATGATATTTATGAACCAATGGATTCACCAAATGAAAACACCAGTATCTGTTATTGAATTATTGTTGCAGAAGTTTGGCAAGGAGCATCGTGAGGCAAGAGCAACAGTTGAAAGTATTCGTGAAGAAAATAACCGTATACTAAATGGTTTAGATTTAGCGTTACATATGGCAAGGCTAGAGCAGTTCGCGAAGGATTATAAAGTAGAAGTAGTAAATGTTATAGATGTCGTGCGAGGTATTATTAATGAAAATCGAAAATCCTTCATTCAATCGTCTGTATTTCCGAAAGTGATGTTTGAAGAAGATACTTGTATGGTTGCATCTGATAGAAAATGGCTGAGTATTGCTATAGGTCAAATTGTTGTAAACGCAATCAAGTATACAAAAATTTCAGCGGCAGAGAAAAAAGAAATTCAATTTCAAATTGAAGAGAAAAATCAAAAGGTGTTATTACATATTAAGGACAATGGAATTGGTATTCCAGAGCAAGACGTAAAGCGCATATTTGATCCATTCTTTACGGGAATAAATGGACGTAAAACGAGAGAAGCGACTGGGATGGGCTTATATATTACGAAGGAAATTTGCGATAATTTACATCATGGAATGTGTGTTCAATCGGCTGAAGGAGAAGGGACAACATTCACGTTCCAATTTGCAAAAGATGAAGAATATCATACATTAATGAGAAAAATGACAAAACTGTAAGATAACAAAACGTTTTGTAAGGGAAATCACTCGTTTCTTTTTCTTATTTTTCTTATAGTAAATGTAAGAAGAAAACGCATAGGGGGATTAGAAATGAGTGTTCTTGAAGTAAAAGGATTAACAAAGGTGTATCAATCGAAAGGTTCAGTAGCGACGACTGCTTTAAATGATATAAATTTTAAAATAGAAGAAGGCGAATTTGTAGGGATTATGGGTCCTTCAGGAAGCGGGAAAACAACGCTTTTAAATTTATTAGCAACAATCGATAAGCAAACTTCAGGTCATGTGCTTGTAAATGGAGAAGAAATTAATCAAATGCGTGCTGCAAAATTAGCAGAGTTTCGCCGTACACATTTAGGATTCATCTTCCAAGATTTTAACTTACTTGATACGTTATCCATTAAAGAAAACATCATTTTACCGCTTGTAATGGCGAAGAAATCTGTAAATGAAATCGATGCGAAAGTGCTTGAGATTGCGAAGTTTTTAAACATCGAAGAAATTTTAAATAAAAAAGTATACGAAGTATCTGGGGGACAACAACAACGTGCAGCAGCAGCGAGAGCAATCATTCATGAACCGACATTAATTTTAGCAGATGAGCCAACTGGAAACTTAGACTCAAAGTCAGCGAAATCGCTAATGGGCGCTCTGCAAGATTTACACGAGCAAAAGAAAGTAACGATTGCAATGGTTACGCACGATCCAGTAGCGGCTAGTTATTGTGAACGTATCCTTTTCATACGAGATGGAGAAATTTTCTCGGAAATACATAAAGGAAGAACGAAACAAGCCTTTTTCCAAGAAATTCTGGACGTACTTGCGATGCTAGGAGGAGAGTATCATGAACTTTCGCCAGCTCGCGCTTAATAACGTAAAAGGAAATTGGCGTAACTATAAAGCGTTTCTTATAAGTAGTTGTTTATCGATTGTCGTATTTTTCATGTATGCTTCTTTTATTTATCATCCAGATGTCGTAAGCGGTAATATTAGTATGAGGACGATGATTACAAAAGGATTAGAATCGATGAATTATATTGTGGTCATCTTCTCGGCACTCTTTATTTTATATGCAAATTCAACGTTTTTACGAGCAAGAAAAAAAGAGTTTGGTCTACTAACATTAATAGGCGGAACGAAATCGCAGCTCGGCCGAATGATTATATTAGAGCAACTGATGTTAGGTAGTATTGCAATTGTAGTTGGTATTGGGGCTGGAATGCTTTGTTCAAAATTATTTTTCCAAGCGTTAAGCGTATTATTGAAAATAGATAAGACACTTCCACTCGTTTGGAATAGTAAAGCAATTCTTATTACAGCTGGTGTATACTTTATTCTATTTTTAATCCTATCGTTGTTTAGTGTTTGGACAGTCGGACGCTTGCAAATTATTGATTTATTAAGAGAAGCAAGAAAGCAAAAAGTAGAGCCGTTTGCATTTACATGGTTATGTGTAGTTGGTATAGGATGTATTATTGCTGCGTATGTACTTAGCTTCCAAGTAACATTTATGAATTTTATCATTCTGTTTTTACCGATTGTAGGGCTGACGATAGGCGGAACTTATTTGCTATTTACACAAGGTAGTACAGTCGTATTAAAAGCATTGCAAAAAAGAAAAAAATCTTTTTATACATACCCAAATATGTTCGTCCTTAGTAACCTTATTTATAAAATGAAAGATAATGCTCGTTTTCTATTTGTAATTTCTATTATTACGGCGGTTGTATCCTCGGCAGTTGGCACGCTTTACGTATATTTTGAAAATTTGAGTGCGAAAACGGTAGAACTTACACCACACGCTATTTCATATGAGGAAAAGGGGTTAAATACGCATAGCCTTATTAATGAAGAAAAGGTACAGGAGCTTGTGAAGAGACGTGGGTTTGAAGATGCACGAAAAGTAACCTACGTTAAACTACCGGCAACACAGAAAATAACGTTGTTTAATAGTGAACATGAAGTACCGATGACGATTATTTCAGAAAAAGAATATAATACGGAAGTGCGCAAACAAAAGAGAGAGCAACCTACAGAAGTTCATAATGCACCAGGTAGTGCAACAATGGTTATGGTTGATATGTCAAATGAACTGATGAAGATAGACCGCACGAAACCGTATGAATTTACAATTAACGGACAAAAGCAGTCTGTTCAATTAAATAATCCAACGCAGTATTCTGTTTTTAATGATAATGAATATCTCGTTTTAAATGATCAAGATTTTGAGAAATATGCAAAACTCGTACCAGATGAAGAAAAGACGAAATATTACGGTTATTATATTGAGGATTGGAAAAGTACAGAAGATCTTGTATTAGATTTGAAAAATGAAATTGCACCAGAAAAGCAAGGAGAATTGAGAAATTCAGTGTTTGCGTATAAGGATATAAGAGAAGGTGGAGCAATTACAATGTTCATCGGTTTCTTCGTAGCGGTACTGTTCTTCTTCTTCGCTTGTAGTATGACATACTTTAAATGGTTTAACGATAAAGAACAAGATCGTATTCAATTTAAATCGTTAAAGAGAATCGGTATGACAGATAAAGAAATTCGCAAAATTGCGATTCGACAAATGGGAGTTATCTTCTTTATACCAATTTTAATCGGTTCCATTCATAGTGGATTTGCTCTTCATACGTTAGGGAAAATGCTTTATATTGATTTGTGGAAATCAGGTGCGCTTGTAATTGGAGCATACATTTTAGCTTCTGCCATTTACTTTATGATCGCGCAAAGAGGATATTTAAAACACGTAAAAAGCTAGGGGAACCTCTAGCTTTTTGCCTATGTAGTAAGTTACAGGAGGACGATAGATGAACATTCGGCAACTAGCGCTGCAAAATATAAAAGGAAATTGGCGTAATTATAAAGTGTTTTTCTTAAGTAGTTGTTTTGCAATATTTGCATCTTTTGCATATATGTCTGTTATTGTACATCCGTATATGCAAGAGACGATGTGGTATCAAAACGTACGCTGGGGACTTATCATATGTAACATTATAATTATTTCTTTTTTCGTCATATTTATTTTGTACTCTACTTCTATTTTCATAGAAGCACGTAAGAAAGAATTAGGACTATATATGTTAATGGGAGCAACGAAGTCTAACGTAATAGGAGTAATTATGACCGAGCAAATATTAATTGGAATTTTTGCTAATATTTTCGGTATAGGGCTGGGCATGATCTTTTTAAAGCTCTTCTTCATGGTGTTTAGTATGTTACTGGGGCTTCCGAAAGAACTCCCTGTTATATTTGACGTAAGTGCGATTGGTGTAACATTTATTACATATATGGTCGTTTTTATTCTGTTATCTTTTATAAGTGCTTTACGTATATGGAATATAAAAATCATTCGGTTATTGAAAGAATTTCGAACAGATAAAAAAGAGAAGAAAACATCAAAGTGGCTTTGTTTATTCGGTTTTGCTTGTTTAGTGGGCGGGTATGCGTTGGCGCTACAAGTGACGATGGCTACGATAGCAATATGCTTTTTCCCTGTGTCTATACTTGTCTTTTTCGGAACGTACTTTTCTTTTACACACGGTACAATCCAATTGTTAGAAATGATTAAACGAAATAAAAAGATTATGTATACATATCCGTATTTATTTATAGTGAATCAATTGTCACATCGAATGAAGGAAAATGGTCGCTTTTTCTTTCTGATGTCTATGGCAACGACATTTGTAGTTACGGCAACAGGTACGGTGTTCTTGTATTTTTCTAGCATGCAGGATATGTGGCGAACTGGAGGGGTACACTCGTTTTCGTACATAGAAAAAGGTATTTCTACTTATGAAGTCTTTGAAGAAGGTGCGGTTGAAAAATTACTGAATCAATATGGGTATGATGATTTTCAATATATGAGTTTTGTTGGAGTGTATGCATCCTTTCAGTCTAATAAAGGAGAAACAACAATAGCACCGCTTATAAAAGAAAGTGATTATAACCAAGAAGCGAGGAAACAAAAACAGAAAACATATCATCCTAAAAAAGGTACAGTGACACTCGTTTATTATAATAAATACAATAATTCGAATGTATATAATCAAAAAGAGATTCAATTGCAAGTAATGAATCAACCATATCAATTCGTATTTAACGGTCAGAAAGAAGGGGTTCAATTTAACTATCACCCTTCGTACATTAATGGTCTGTTCTTCGTTATGAATGATGAAGACTTTGACAATATAGCAGATAAGGTTCCTGATTCTGAAAAGATGATATATAGAGGCTACACATTATCAAATATCGAAAAGACGAAGAAATTGAATGAAGATTTACGGAAACATATGAAACAAGATAATAATAATGCATTTCGAAGTAATATGGAGTTATATGTAAGTATGAAAGAAGGCGGCGATATTACTCTATTTGTAGGCTCGTTTATTAGTATATTATTCTTTCTTACTTCATGTAGTATCGTGTATTTTAAATGGTTCCATAATATTGCATCGGACCGAAAGCAGTATGGTGCACTCTCTAAACTTGGAATGACGAAGGAAGAAGTATGGAAAATTTCTCGTTGGCAATTATGTATGCTATTTTTTGCGCCAATTATAGTAGGGAGTATGCATAGTGCAGTTGCGTTATATACGTTTCATAATACTTTCTTTATGGATGGATCATTAAAAAAAGTAGGCTTGTTCATTCTGTTTTATATCGTAGCATGTATCATTTATTTCTTCTTCGCTCAAAGAGAATATAAGAAACATTTAGACTAGCAAATGCTAGTCTTTTTTTAATATTCGAAATTTACATAGAAGAATATAAAAAAGTATGGTATAACAGTAAGAAAACGAAAAAGAGGGGAAAAGACGATGATTCGAGTAGGATATTTAGGACCAGAAGCAACATTTACAAATATGGCGGTGAGTCGTTTTTTTCCGGAAGCAGATCATGTACCGTATCGAACGATTCCAGATTGTATAGATGCAGCTGCAAATGAAAATGTAGACTTTGCAGTCGTACCGTTAGAAAATGCAATAGAAGGTTCAGTGAATATAACGGTTGATTATCTTGTACATGAGCAGCCACTTTCCATTGTAGGAGAAATTACAGTACCAATTCAGCAGCATTTACTTGTACATCCGCAGTATGCAGAAGTGTGGGATGAAGTATATGCGGTGCATTCTCATCCGCATGCCATTGCACAGTGCCATAAGTTTTTAAATGAAGAATTAAAAGGAGTAACTGTTCGAGATATGACATCCACAAGTGCCGCTGCGCAATATGTGAAAGAACATCCTGAAGAAAAAATTGCCGCTATTGCAAATGAAGCAGCTGCAGAAAAATACGGATTAACAATTGTAAGACGTAGCATTCATACGCATAAAAATAACCATACACGCTTCCTCATTCTCCATAAGAAAAAGAAAGCAATACTCCCGAATAACGGAGAAAACCGCGGAGAGAAAACGACGCTTATGATAACGTTACCTGCTGATTATGCAGGTGCCCTATATCAAGTGTTATCAGCTTTCGCATGGAGAAAATTAAACTTATCAAAAATCGAATCGCGTCCGATGAAAACAGGTCTTGGAAATTATTTTTTCTTAATCGATGTCGATAAAGCGTACGATGACGTATTATTGCCAGGTGTAACGATGGAACTTGAAGCGCTCGGTTTTTCTGTTACAGTGCTGGGGAGTTATTCTTCTTATTGGTTGTAAGATGTAGATGGAATATTGGTATTTGTCTAATCGTCAATATCATTTCAGTGTCTAGTGTATTTTTGGATAGATTAATAAAATCTCACCTGCAAAAGGTGGGATTCTTTATCCCGCTATTTGCCGGGCAGTAAGATCCCCACCTCAAAACTCAGCGAAAGCGAAGAAGTTAAGTGGGAATCGGGCTGCCCATAAAAGCCCGATTGGTGAGGGCTGATAATCAGTGGGGAATTAACAAAACCCCCACTGATTAAAGTTTCATTTTATTTTAACTTCGCAAGACGATCTTCTAACTGACCACGCCAAATATCAGCTAGTTCTGGGACAGCAAGAATTTTTTCAATGCCATCTTTATCTTTTCTATTATGAAAATAAATTTCGTTAGAGAACAAAACAGAAACATTGCTCGGTTGACGTTCTAGTAATGTAATTTTAGAATCTTTACGTACAGTACCTTCTTGAAGAACACGGCATAGGTAGCCAGTAAATCCAGTTGCTACAATGCGCGGCAGTATGCCAGGGATGCCAAGACGTTTTGAAATTGTGCTACAAGGAACGCGAGCTTGTGTCACTTGAATGATTGCTTCACCTAGTTGATATGTATCTCCGATGCAAACATCACGCTCTAACATATTTGTTACGGTAATGTTTTCGCCAAATGTGGAAGCTGGAAGCGTAGTTTGAAATTCCTCTTCCCATAGTGCGTAATGCTCGTGTGGGTACACACAAACAGCGCGATCAGGTCCCCCGTGATGTTTTAAATCCGCTACGTCATCACCAAGGAATCCGTCTTTTGAGAGAAAGGCCTCTTTTGTAGGATCTTTACATATACCTGTTATCATTTCTTTATCTTCGCCATATTTCATTTGTTTCGGTTTACCAGTACTAAAGTGAACGAGTTCAATTCCCATATGTGATCTCCTTTACGATTGATTACAATATTATAGCATTAAAAAAGCACAGAGAATTATAAAAACTCTGTGCTTTACATTAATAAACGAGAAATCCTGCTTTATCCAGTGCCTCACAAGCAGCATCTAATTTTTCTTTAGAATCTGCCTCGATTGTATGTAAGTGAATACCATCTGTTAGTTGTGAAAGATAGGAAGCATTTGTGTTTTCGATTTTTTGTAAATATTGCTCTACATCAAAGCGATTGCTTACCATAATGGATGCTGTTAAGTCACCGTATACAGGATGCTCAACTTTTACATCTTTAATCGTAACGCCGTGGTCAACAAGCATTGTAAGTTCCTGACGTACTTCCGCTGGTTTATGTTGGCATACGATTACGCGTTCGAAAGCTTGTTGTTTCTCTTGTGGTTTTAAATATAAATATCCTTGAGCAGTTGCAATAATCGGTTCGTTTCGTGCTTTAAGTAAGGAAATGTCTTGCACGATCACTTGTCGACTTACGTTTGTTTTTTTCGATAGTTCATTCCCAGATAACGGTTCATTTGCAGCAAGAAGCCACTGAAGGATAAGCTGTCGTCTTTCTTCGCCTAAAATCTTTTTTTGTTCATTTTGTTTCATTATGATTTAACACCTCTATAAAATTGATTTCCAATTGTGTGTAGTGCATGAATAGTAGTATCAATTTGATCTTTCGTTGTTTGTTGCCCGAAAGAGAAGCGGACATATTGTTTCGCCTCTTCATACGTTTTTCCAATTGCAAGCATTGTTTTCGAAGGTTCTTGTTTACCGACTTGGCAAGCACTTCCGGTGGAAATGGCAATACCATGGCGATTACATTCTAGCATTGTATATTGACCTTCTATTCCTTTTATTGTAACCCCAATAATATGTGGTAAACAAGAAGTAGAATGACCTTCTATTTGAATTTCTAGAGAAAGTGTTTGTAATCGCTCTAAAAAGTAGGATCGTAACTCTTTACAACGTAAGCTTTCTTCCTGTTGATAGTTTAATATATTCTCAGCAGCTGTTAAAAAAGATGCGATGCCAGGAACGTTTACTGTACCTGGGCGAAACCCTTTTTCGTGAGAAGTTCCCGGGAATATTTGTGCCCAGCGAACTTGCGGATTTATATAGCAAGCGCCGACACCTTTTGGTCCGTATATTTTATGTGCTGAAACAGAAAGACTATCAATTCCCATCTCAAAAACATTGATAGGAAGTTTACCAAATGTTTGCACACAATCCGAATGAAATAAAACGTTATATTTTTTTAACAGTGCCCCGATTTCTGCAATGTTTTGAACGGTTCCAATTTCAGAGTTTCCGTGCTGTATGCTTGCTAGCACAGTATCTTCTGTAATAGCTGCCTCTAAATCTACTAAACAAATGAGTCCACTTTTATCAATAGGAATTTCAGTGATCGTATAGCCTTTTGATTTTAGAGATTGAAAATAACTTCGAATGGATGCATGTTCCATAGGTGTCGTAATAATATGCTTCTTATTTCGGGCATTTAGAAGTGATTGAATCGCAAGATAGTTCGATTCCGATCCACCGCTTGTGAAAAATACTCCTTGTTCTTTGCCTCCAATCATTTCCGCAAATGTTTTTCGGCAAACTTGTAATAAAGAAGAAGCCGTTCCTCCAATATCATGTAAACTTTGTTCATTTCCGAAGTATTGCGACGCTGCTTTCATATATGTTTGTAACGCTTCCTCGCTCATAGGTGTAGTAGCTGCATAGTCAAGATATATCATCATGTAAGTTCCTCTCTCTCGTAAGAGTTACATTTCTTTTACTTTTTAAATGGTAGTGAAAATAAATTATAAAAAAACTCTTGTCATTATTTTAAAACTATGTAAATATAGGTGTCAAGACAGTTGAAAAGTGTAAAGTAGGAGGCAACAATTATGCCAAGTGCAGATGTCTTAATTATTGGAAGTGGCGTTGCGGCACTTCGTGTTGCAAAAGAGATTTGTCACGAAAAGAATGTGATTATTATCACAAAGGAGACGGAACGTAATAATAATACACATTTAGCTCAAGGTGGAATTGCCGCAGCGGTAGCTACATATGACAATCCTAATGATCATTTTGAAGATACGTTAGTAGCAGGGTGTCATTATAACAATGAAGAAGTGGTCCGTTATTTAGTCGAGGAAGGACCGAAAGAAATTAATAACCTTATTGAAAATGGAATGAAATTTGATGGAGATGAAACAGGTCCTCATCTTGGAAAAGAAGGAGCGCATCGAAAACGTCGTATTTTACATGCAGGTGGCGATGCAACAGGAAAGAATTTATTAGAGCATCTTATTCAAGAAGTAGCTCCAAACGTTACGGTAGTGGAACAGGAAATGGTGCTCGATTTTATTATAGAAAAAGATAAATGTGTTGGGGCTTTAACTCGCAACAATAAAGGAGAACTGAAACGTTACAATGCAGATTATACGGTGTTAGCTTCAGGCGGTATTGGCGGTTTATACGCCTTTACTTCTAATGATGAGACAATTACAGGCGATGGACTTGCAATGGTGTACCGTGCAGGCGGAGAGCTTGTAGATTTAGAGTTTATACAATTTCATCCGACGATGTTATACGCGGGTGGGCGTTGTTCCGGCCTCGTGTCCGAAGCTGTTCGCGGAGAAGGAGCTGTCCTTATAAATGGCAAAGGGCAGCGTTTTATGATGGATATACATTCCGAACAGGATTTAGCGCCTCGTGATGTAGTCGCAAGGGCTATTCATGAACAGCTACTTGCGGGTGAAAAAGTGTACTTAAACATCGAAATGATTCAAAACTTTGAACAACGCTTTCCGACCGTGTCATTGATATGTAAAACGAATGGAGTCGATATAAATAAAAACCTTATTCCAGTCGTGCCCGGTACTCATTTTCACATGGGTGGCGTGAAAACGAACTGTGATGGAGAGACGTCTATTCCGAACCTATACGCAGTCGGGGAAGTAGCTTGTAATGGGGTTCATGGTGCAAATAGATTAGCGAGTAATTCATTATTAGAAGGTCTTGTGTTTGGAGGAAGAATCGGAAGACACATTTTATCTAGAGAGACAAAAGAAAAGGTGAACATGCTAGCCGAAAAAGAAGCAAAGTTTATCGTTCTGAATCATTTACCGACGAAAGAAGAAATACAAAAATGCATGATGAAATATGTTGGGATTGTGCGAACAGAGCAAAGTTTATCTTATGCGAAGAGATGGCTTAGTAAGTACGGTGTTCGAAATATGATATTACAACATGATGTTCTTACGAATGAAGAGATAACGCTTATTAATATGTTAACAGTTTGTGAGCTTATAGTTGTGTCAGCCCTGCAAAGAGAAGAAAGTATTGGCGGGCATTACCGAAGTGATTATCCAGATAGAAATATAGGAAAGAAAGAGATTGTTCGAGTAAAGAGAAAACTACAACTTGTGTGATGAGGGGAAGAGGGGCTTTATGAACACGATAAAAGTTAAAGAAGCATTAAATAGATTTTTTTTAGAAGATATAGGAGAAAGAGATGTAACATCTCAGCTTATTTTTCCAGATAACTTACTTTCGAAAGGAACGTTTCTTGCGAAGGATACAGGGGTCTTTGCAGGACGTTTAGTAATTGAATCAGGATTTAAATTAATTGATGAGAGAATTGAAGTAGAGCTTCATAAAAAAGATGGGGATCTTGTAGAAAAAGGCGAAATCATTGCCACTGTGCAAGGGCCAATTGCATCGTTATTAACAGCAGAGCGCGTTATATTAAACGTTATTCAGCGTATGAGCGGAATAGCGACGATGACGCGTAAAGCGGTTCTTGCTTTAGATAGTAGCCATACTCGTATTTGTGATACGCGAAAAACGATGCCAGGACTACGTATGTTTGATAAGTATGCGGTCGTGTGTGGTGGTGGATTTAAT
This sequence comes from Bacillus cereus group sp. BfR-BA-01524, assembly GCF_022662595.1. Lineage (NCBI taxonomy): Bacteria > Bacillati > Bacillota > Bacilli > Caryophanales > Bacillaceae > Bacillus > Bacillus cereus group sp. BfR-BA-01524. The sequence goes on from NZ_JAKUDW010000015.1 coordinate 84,929, forward strand.
CATCGTTTCGGTTTATATGATGGTGTCATGATTAAAGACAATCATATTGCGTTTGCTGGTTCTATTACAAAAGCTGTTACATCAGTGAAAGAAAAGTTAGGACATATGGTGAAAGTAGAAGTAGAAACAGAAACTGAGGAACAGGTGAGAGAGGCTGTTGCTGCTGGTGCGGATATTATTATGTTCGATAATCGTACGCCAGATGAAATCCGGGAGTTTTCGAAAATTGTACCGAGCGCTATCGTTACAGAAGCTTCAGGGGGCATCACAATTGAAGATTTATCGAAATACGGAAAAACAGGGGTAGATTATATTTCACTTGGAGCGTTAACACATTCAGTGAAAGCACTTGATATTAGTTTCAATATTGAAGGGTAAGGAAAGTGGCTTAGAGGGGGAGAAACGTATATGAGTATTTTAGAACAAGTACAGCCAATTGAAACGATGTTACCAGAGCGTTATTACACGATGTCAACGGAAGATATGGAAAAGCGTGTTCGTGAAATTAAAGAGAAGATGGGGAAAATGTTATTCATTCCAGGGCATCATTATCAAAAAGATGAAGTGGTACAATTTTCAGATGCAGCAGGGGATTCACTTCAGCTTGCGCAAGTTGCAGCGAGCAATAAAGACGCAAAATATATTGTGTTTTGCGGGGTGCACTTTATGGCGGAAACAGCAGATATGTTAACGACAGATGATCAAGTTGTCATCTTACCAGATATGCGTGCAGGTTGTTCGATGGCGGATATGGCAGATATTGAACAAACAGAAAGAGCATGGAAAGAGCTAAAGAAATTATTTGGAGATACGATGATTCCGTTAACATATGTGAACTCTACAGCTGCAATTAAAGCGTTTTGTGGTCGTAACGGAGGAGCAACAGTAACTTCTTCTAATGCAAAGCAAATGGTATCTTGGGCGTTTACTCAAAAAGAACGTCTCGTCTTTTTACCAGACCAACATTTAGGAAGAAATACAGCGTACGATTTAGGTATCCCGTTAGATAAAATGGCAGTATGGGACCCACACACAGATTCATTAGAGTACGATGGGGATATAGAAGAAATTCAAGTGATTTTATGGAAAGGGCATTGTTCTGTTCATCAAAATTTTACAGTGAAGAACATTGAGAGCGTACGAAAAAATCATCCTGATATGAATATTATTGTACATCCAGAATGTTGCTATGAAGTGGTAGCTGCTTCAGATTATGCAGGCTCAACGAAGTATATTATTGATATGATTGAATCAGCGCCATCTGGTAGCAAATGGGCGATTGGTACAGAAATGAATTTAGTGAACCGAATTATTCAGCAACATCCAGATAAAGAAATTGTTTCACTTAATCCATTTATGTGTCCATGCTTAACGATGAACCGAATTGATCTGCCTCACTTATTATGGGTACTTGAAACGATAGAAAGAGGAGCAGAAATTAACGTTATTAGCGTAGATAAACAAGTAACGGCAGAAGCGGTTCTTGCCTTAAATCGTATGTTAGAGCGTGTGTAAAGCAACGGTATTCCCGTTGCTTTTTTTCATACATATAATCATAACGAGAACAAAATGGGCATACATTGTTTTGAAGAAATCATTGTGGTTCTTTATGCTTATTCCACTTCGAATGATATTGAAAATCGAAGAAGTGCTAAAAGTGAAAAGAAGTTAATGTTATTTAGAAAGAGTTACTTCATGAGATTTGTTACTTATAGATAAGTTATACAGGAGGGGGAAAATTTGAAAATTCATATCGTGCAAAAAGGGGATACCCTTTGGAAAATTGCGAAAAAGTACGGAGTGGATTTTGATACGTTGAAAAAAACAAATACACAACTTAGTAATCCAGATTTAATTATGCCAGGTATGAAAATTAAAGTGCCATCCAAGAGTGTTCACATGAAACAACAGGCTGGGGCAGGCTCAGCGCATCCAAAGCAATACGTAAAAGAAGTGCAGCAAAAAGAATTTGCAGCAACACCAACTCCGCTTGGAATAGAAGATGAAGAAGAAGTTACGTATCAATCAGCACCAATTACACAGCAGCCAGCTATGCAACAAACACAAAAAGAAGTGCAGGTAAAACCGCAGAAGGAAATGCAGGTAAAGCCGCAAAAAGAAGTACAGGTGAAACCGCAAAAAGAGGTGCAAAAAGAACAGCCAATTCAAAAAGAGAAACCAGTTGAAAAACCGTCTGTTATTCAAAAACCACCTGTGATAGAAAAACAAAAACCGGCGGAAAAAGAAAACACGAAGTTTTCGGTAAATGTATTGCCACAGCCACCACAACCACCAATAAAACCGAAAAAAGAATATAAAATTTCAGATGTAATAAAAAAAGGAAGCGAGTTAATTGCTCCTCAAATTAGTAAAATGAAACCTAACAATATCATTTCTCCGCAAACGAAAAAAAACAATATAGTATCGCCGCAAGTGAAGAAAGAAAATGTAGGAAATATAGTATCGCCGCAAGTGAAGAAAGAAAATGTAGGAAATATAGTATCGCCGCAAGTGAAGAAAGAAAATGTAGGAAATATAGT
>NZ_JAKUDW010000016.1:0-84632 GCF_022662595.1 Bacillus cereus group sp. BfR-BA-01524
ATTTCCGTTATTTTGTTCATTTTGTTTCTTTTCTTCTTCTTGTTTCTTTTGCTCTTCTAGTTTCTTTTGTTCTTCTTGCTTCTTAAGTTCCTCTTGTTGCTTTTGTTCTTCTTGTTTTTTCAGTTCTTCTTGTTTCTTTAATTCTTCTTGCTTTTTCTCTTCTTCAGTTTTTTGCTGTTGATCTTGTTTTGGTTGCTCCGTTGTATCCGGCACGCTAGTATTTGGCGATGAATCACGTTTTTCACCTTTTATACGTAGCTCACTACCTTCTTGAATGACGCTACTTGGCATTTTAAAGCGTGATTTATCTGTAGCCATTTCGCTCATCATTTCTTTAAAGATCAACTGTGCAATTTTCGTATTTTTACTACTAATATACTCGTCTTTACCATCTTTCATATACCCAGTCCATACTGCCATCGTATATTGCGGTGTATATCCAGCAAACCAACTATCACGAGTTGCACTTTCTGGAATTTTATATTGAGCTAATTGTTTTGATGAGTAGTTTGTCGTACCCGTTTTACCAGCTACATCTAAGGATGCTACGTTTGCAGATGTACCAGTACCTGATGTAACTACAGTACGAAGCATATCTGTAATCATATATGCTGTAGAATCTGTCATAACTTGTTTTGGTTTTTGTCCAAAACTTTGTGACTTACCATCTGGATAAACGACTTTCTTAACAAAATGCGGTTTCGTATATTTACCCTCATTACCAAATGCCGCATAAGCGCCCGCTATTTCAGTTGGTGATACTTCATTTGTACCAATCGCTGTTGATTCAGTCGGTGCCGCATTAAATGTAATGCCTAATTTCTCAGAGAAGTCTTTTGATTTATTAATTCCAACTTCTTTCGCAGTCTTAATTGCTGGGATATTTCGTGACTTTTCTAATGCTACACGCATTGTAATTGGACCCATATGACTTCTATCTGAATTTCGTACTTCTTGTCCCGTTGAATACTTAAATGGAGAGTCGTCAATTTGATGGTACGTTGCCCATTTTAAATATTCAATTGCAGGAGCGTAGTCGAAAATCGGCTTCATCGTTGAACCAGCTGCACGATCTAATTCAATTGCCATATTATGCCCTTTAAATACAGCTTTATTTTCTCCACGGCCACTACCTATAGCACGAACTTCTCCTGTTTTCGTATCCATAAATGTAAATGCACCTTGGAATTTATCATTCGGATAATCAATGATATTATTATTTAAAATATTATCAGCAAGTTTCTGTGCTTTCGGATCTAACGTTGTATAAATTTCTAAACCGTCAGAACCGATATTAGCATCTGGTAATTCTTTTTCTACTTCTTTCACAACTGCATCCATAAATGCAGGGTATGGCATTGTTTGTAGTTGAGTTGCAGGCTTGAGTCCCTTTTCTACGTCAACTTTTGATGCTTCTTCCATTTCCTGTTTTGTTATATATCCATGTCGATTCATTAAGTTTAGAACAACATTTCTTCTTTCTGTTGCTTTTTGAACATTTTCTTTTTTCGTTGGATCATAGTTATTCGGTGCTTTCGGTAAACCTGCAAGCATCGCAACTTCTGGTAATGTTAAGTCCTTCAATTCTTTACCATAGTAGTTTTGTGCTGCTGTTGCGATCCCATATGAACGGTTTCCTAAGTTAATTTTATTTAAGTACATCTCTAATATCTCATGTTTTGAATACTGTTGTTCTAGCTTATAAGCTAAATATATTTCTTGTGCCTTACGCTTTGGTGTTTTGTCCATTGATAAGAAGTAATTTTTAATAACTTGCTGTGTTATCGTACTTCCACCTTGAGAACCATAATCTCCTTTAAGACTTACTAGAACAGCACGGGCAGTACCTTTAAAATCTACTCCGCTATGCTCATAAAAACGTGAATCTTCTGTCGCTAAAAATGCATTTTCTACTAATTTAGGTATTTGCTCATACGTAACATTCGTCCTTTTTTCTTTTCCATATTCATATACCAAATCCCCGTTTTTATCATAAATTTTTGAGGATAACGGATTAACAAGTTTTGCTTTCTCAAGTTTTGGTGCATCCTTAATCATTACGAAAAAGGTAGCAACCCCCGCCACTAAACCAACAATACCAAGTAATAAACAAGTAATTAAAAACTTGCGAAAGAATGATGTTTTACCTTTTGGTTTTTGTGTTTTAGAAGCTGGCTGTTTTTTCTTTTTAACTTGTCGTCGTTCCTCTCGAGAACGATAATTTTCTGACATGTTACTTTCTCCTGCCTTTCAATTCTCCCGTTGATTTACTTAAAAATATTGAGGTCACTTTCTAAAATGAATTTGATTAAGAAAGTATATTGACCTGGAGCATTCAATATTTTCCCAATTCACAGATTATAAATTTTAGAATACTTCTTATACAAACTATTTTCACTTCTATTTTTCCTAATAACGCTGCCCCTTTAAGCATAGAATGTAAAAAGTGAATTTTTAATACCTCGTATAAATAATATACCTTTTTTTCAAATGGTCAATATTTTCTTATTTATAAATCAAAGGTGAAATAAAAATAGCACAACGATATGTACTTCGTGTGAACTTCTTTATAATTACGTATAACAAACATTTAATATATTGCATATAAGTATAATACCTCTTAAATTATAAGGATTTCAACTTCACAACCTCAACATCTACAAGAAATTATTAAAAATGAAAAGTGAGGAGTTGCGTAATGATGAAGCTATCTCCCGTGATTTCAAAAAATATAGTTGCTGTTGGCTATAATCCTTTTTCTATGATTTTGCGAATCCAATTAAAGAATGGTATGTACGATTTCTTTAATGTACCAGAAAGTATTTATACTGGCCTATTACATGCACAATCTAAAAGTTATTACCATAAAACTTATATTAAAAATTCTTTCCGCCACACAAAAATTTAAACTTAACACCCACTAAAAAAAGGAGGTTAATCCTCCTTTCTTTTAAAAATATTTTATAGATGAATTATCTTCGATTCCTCTTATTGATTTCATCATATGCTTGAATTTGTTTTTTCAAACGCCGATCAGCTTTTTTATCATGCACTACAAGAATTGCATGTATAACTCCTGGAACCCAAAATATTAATGTTAATATGAAATTTATTATTGCCTGAATTGGTTTTCCACAAAATAATACAGCAACAGGTGGAAGAAAAATTGCTACTAAATACATCATCCCTTGAAAACTCCTTATTTTGTATTTTATATATCACTTTTCAAAATATAAGCAAAGAAACCTTATGATGTTGGCATTACATAAATTTTCATTAAATATACATAGCATCTCTTACTTTAATATATTCTAACTATAGGCAAAAAAACCTACTACTATTTTAATCTTAACCTGCTTCTAAAATCAATGTATCTCCTTCTATTTATATAAGTATTTCAGACTTCCCATTGTTTTCTAGCCTATTTTCTTCCTCTATTGCAGTTACTCCAATTGCAGAAATTAACGTTCCTATCGCTTGTATCCAAATACCAATGAGTGCAATTATTCTCTCATCCTTCTTATCAAAAATACTATCTTCATTTTCTCTCTCATCTTTCAATACATTTGAAACACCTTGATACGCTTGTAATCCAGCACCTAAACTTTGCATGGAGTTACCTAATATAATAATTTTCTGTAATACATTTATATCTATCAAAGCTGCTTCTACTCCTAAAAAAGCACCGATTGATTGTAAACTGTTCCCTGTAATGATAAGATAATCATTTTCTTTCAATTGTTCATTTATATTAAAATATGTTCCTATTACAGTTGATATATTCCCTAATGCTAATAACTCAATTCCTATTCGATCAAGTAATTTACTTTGATTCTCTAAGCCTATATTTTGCTTTTCCCTTTTTTCTTCCCCGTCATTATACTTGCTCGCAATGATTTGTAATATATACCCGAGGGCTTGTAATGAGCTTCCTACAATAACAAGATCCGATTCAACTTTCTCTTCTCCAATAAACCCTCTTGTCGTTCCAATTGCAGCTGTAAGGTTCCCTCCTACTTGAAACCATGCCCCTGTCACTTTTAAACCGCTTGGATTCATTTTTATCACCTATTTAAATATTTTCTAAACCTTTCAAAATAAAGAGAAACTTTAATCAGTGGTTTTTTCTTCATCCTCCGCCTAAATTATTTGCTTTCGCTGAATTTTGAGGTGGGGGTCTTACTGACTGGCAAATAGCGGGATAAACAAATTCCATCCTTAATCTTTTATTTTATTTTTCAGATGTAATTTTGTGAATGATATAATGTGTTACTAATATAAAAAAGCACCTTAAAGGTGCTTTTTTATATGCATGCTGGGCATGTCAATGAATCTCCATTTTCATCTATTGTTATATTCAATATATATTGAATTGCTTTATGTGACCAAGTTTCAGGTGTAGGTGATTCATTTATATATTGTGGCGCACATGACTTCAGCATTGGAGTGCTAATACTCCCTCCAGGATCTAAAGCAACTACAGCCATGCCATGGGGTAATTCCAGTGCCATAGATTTAGTGATACCTTCAATTGCAAATTTCGAGGCACAATATGGCGCAAGCTCAGCTTCACCTTCTCTCCCCCAACTAGAACTCATATTAATGATAATTCCTTCTTTCCTAGCTACCATTGCGGGAACAAACGCTCTTATTACATTTACTACACCATTCACGTTTACATTCATTACATTTTCGAATTCTTGAGCCGTAATTTTCCAAAGTTGTGCATTTTGATTTACAATCGATGCATTATTTATTATAAGATCGGGAGCCGTATGTCTATTAAGTATATAATTTGCCCAATTGTTAACTTGCTGAGAATCTGAAACATCAATTACTTGGAAATCATGTATTTTACTGTACTGTTTTTTCAGTTCTTCAATTTTATCTTTTGAACGTCCACAACCATATATGTTCCACCCTAATTCATGAAATCGATCAACCATCGCACGTCCTAGCCCTTGTGTCACGCCTGTAATAATTACAGATTTACTAATTTCTTTTCGCTTCATTTCTCTCATCCTCCTTCCCTATATCTTACTCTCTTCATTTTTATTCAGCCATTTACTAAAGTATCAACTCAACTCATACTTTAGTAATGGTTTTGATATTGCATACATAAACAAAAAAGTAACCATCATGGTTACTTTTTGCTATATATCTAAAAATTCATTGTTTATTTCATTATTGTTTTTACATTTCAACTTCTCTTTTCCACATTTCTCACATTGATACATATAAAGTGAAACTTTAATCAGTGAGGGTTTTGTTCATCCTCCACTGATTATTAGTTGAACCAATCGAGCTGCCCGGCAAATAGCGGGATAAACTACACCTAGTGTACTTTTTCAAAAATTTTCATTATCCTGCATCTTAATAAAAATATATTTATGTTTACAATGCGATTCACTCAAATAATTTTTAAACCACTTTTTCAACACAACACATTCCATCCTTATGATAGAACCTTTATTTAGCTGCCTTATTACATACTTTTATTTAAATATTCAATCTCATGTTGCAATTTTTTAAATTGCTCAAAATGCATGGTAATAGATTGGCTACTACCATAATCAACATTTTGTTTCACTAATATAACACCCGTATCATGAAAAAGTGCTTCAAGTTCTTTCCTAATAGACACTTTCGCAATATGAGCTGTTTTAATTGCAGATAAAATTGCAATTTCATTAAACTTTAATTTTATTTCATTTGGACAAAATGCGTCTTCAACTAATATAACTTCATTACTATAAATTAGTGCAACAAGATTACTTGATTTGGCATCTGTTAAATCAACTTTTTTCATAATATCTTTCATTACATTTTGCCTCCTTTATTTTCGTATATATCAATTATACAAATTTTTTTAAAAAATTACTCAACTTTATTATATTAATTTTAACACACTTTTATTGAAATCCATGCTCCAAACGTTTTACTGTTCCACAATTTTTATTATATGAACCATCTGGACTATACCTCCATATAGTAATGTTAACAACTTATTATAAAGCAGGTGAAAATTATGCCATCAGTTGTAGGGAATTTAGTTGTACAAAATAGTAATGGTTCATTTAACTTAGGTGATTTCTACAACGTTTCTCCGAAAGAAAATACGAAAGCTTATAATGGTTCCGGCGCATCAAACGTTGGCTTTGTTGTTAATACTTTTAGCGGTGTTAGTGCGACCAATACATTTGATTCTGACCTTGCAGATCAAAACCAAGTGGGTACAGCCTAATCTTATGTTCAACTTTCTGTATAGAAAATTTAAATTTGTCTATACTATAATCAGGCTGTTTGACAGCTCTTGTTGATTTTGGAGTACCCTATCTTTTTCTCCCTTTCCCTGGGGCTCAGCAGCTAGCACGAAGCTAGCTGCTTTTTCTTGTATTATTTGTTTCATAAATCAGAAATAAAAGAAGCTGCCATTTAATATTCAGCTTCTTTTACGTTATTTCAATAATATCCATAGCGTTAAATACATAAGTTTTATAAAAGGCGTCTGTACAAATTACAATTTGTTTTACCGGATTGATATGTACAACTGTCATATAGCTTGTTAATATGTAGCCATCTTCAAAATATGTTACCAATATTTCTTTCTCAGACAGTAATGACGTTAATAATTTATCAGAAATTCTCTCTTTTGCTTCGTTTGTTAAAAGCGGTTTTTGTACTTTTAATTTCTCTCCAATAATCTTTCTCATATTTAAAAGTTGTTCGGACATTACTGTAAACGGAACCCACTCTCTTTCTTCTTTTTGTATCTTTACATCGTTCATTTTTTATCTCCTTGATCATTTATACATTTATTTAGCCATACTATCCCTTAGTTATTTTTAATACTCACTAAACTCGGATTTACTTCTAAACTATAATTAGGTTACCCTCTCAAAAGAACATTCGTTCTTATTATACACGAACTTACGTTCTTTTGAGAAGAGCCATACTTATTATTTTTTAACAAAAAACAAAATTTTAATTATCTCCATACTTTTTTCCTTTATCAAATAAACTTCTCATTTTTTATGTAAAATGCATATAACAACTAAAAGGCGACTTCACACAAAGTGAAATCGCCTGTTTCTAAAAAATATTTCAAATTTTATTTTTCTATCCTAACTAATGTTCTTTCTGGAATACATAATTCATCTATATTAAAATGATTTATTTTTAATTTCAATTCCCCTACTCGTTCCTTATCTTCATCACCAACCCAACAACTAAATAATTCGAAATAGTCTCCATCTTCCGAATAGCCTTCCATAATCTTGCATAAAGTTAAAATTTTTTCTTTCGCTTCTTTTTTTCCTTTACGTTTTGCCACTCGACAAGTTCAATTCCCCAACTAGTTGAAACCTCATATGTGTAATTTGTTTGGAATTGATACTCATGTACAATTTCAAGCATACTTTCATCTGCAAAACACGGTCCAAAAACAATTACATCATTAGAATCTGGATCCGTTAACGGAATTTCTACATTACAGCCTATGTAACTTGCTAAACTCATTTTATACTCCTCCAATATTCGTATAAAAATACTTCATAGTATATTTGTTTACTCAAATATAAAATCCCTGCCTAAACAAAAAAGTTTTAAATTTTTTCGTTTATTAACCATCTATAACTGAAAACATATGCTATGATGAACGAACTCACAAAGCATAAGAAAAGAGAGCATTTACAACACTCTCTTTTCTTACATACTCTATGAAACTTTACAAAACTGAATCAGTGATTTTTATTATTACATTTCATTACATATACTTAGGTTGTACTATTATATGTAACTCTCTCTCTGTATCCGCTTTTTTCGGATGACGAAAATAATTAAGTTCGTACTTTAACACTTTATACTCAACAATCCCGATTTTAATCCCTTTCGTTTCTTTTAATATAGCTAATAAATCACTTACATTTTCATCATATGACTCAAAAATTTTCGCGCCGCCCTCTCCTTGAAAGATTACTTTCATATATTCTCCCCACCTTAATTTATTGATGTGGTAAATGACGCGTTTAAAACGATTCATTCTTTATCCTAAAATTTTCACACCAAAAAGAACATCCTTTCCATTCGAATGCTCAGCTTTTTACTAATTATCCATGTTAAATATTTATTCAAAAACATTATATGTATTATTTTTCAAATTATGTTCGATATCCATTATTAAAGGATAAATATATGTAACACCCTTGCATAATGAAAACCGTATAATATACACTTTCGTTGAAATAATTATAGCACCTTTAATTACCATCCATAATTCCCCATTGTAATTCTTAATATTTAAATGTAATATTGTATTGTCTTACTATCTATTTATAACTCACACACTAATTAGAAAAGGGAACTCTATATGAGTTCCCTTTTCTAATTATGATTACAATCATTATTTCTTTTCTAGAAATTTAAATGTATCTTTAAATTCTTTATTATTCACTTTAATATCAGCATCTTTCAATAAATCATTGACTACTTGTTGTTTCCATTTACCTGTCGTATCTTGTAGTCTTTGTTGTTCTAAATCTTTACGAATTTTTTCCTTTACTTCATCAAATGGCTTTAATTCTTTTTTATCCGTCACTTTAATAATATGGTAACCGTAAGTTGTTTTAACTGGATCACTTACTTGGCCTGCATCTAATTTATACGCAGCTTCCTCAAATTCTTTCACTGTTTGTCCAGGAGCAAAACCAGATATTTCCCCACCCTGTTCCTTTGACCCAGTATCTTCTGAATACTGTTTTGCTAAGGCAGCAAAATCTTCACCATTATTTACTTTCTCCTTTACTTCTTTAGCCGTTTTTTCATCTTTCACTAAAATGTGACTTACTTTCATTTCTGGTTTATAGTTATCTTTCACATCTTTTTCTGTGACTGTTGCTTTAATCGCTTTCTCAAATGCAATTTCTGGCTTCATTTTTTCTTTTAATTCATCTTCATTTTTCAATCCAAGTTGTTCTAAAGTTGATTTAAAGTTCTCACCCATTTTATCTTTTGCTTCTTCTACTTTCTTTTTTGCTTCCTCATCCGAAACTTTATATTTATCTAACAATGCCTTACTTAACATCATTTGATATAAAGTACTTTCTCCATATTGTTGTCGTAATTCTTTACTTAATTCTTTCTCTGTAACATTTCCTACTTTTGATGTTACTACGTTGTCTGAGGAACCGCATGCAGATAATGCTAGCATCACGCATGAAATAATTGTTCCAATAAATATTTTTTTCTTTTTCAATTCAAATACCTCACTTTTATCATTATGCAAATTAACTATACACAGGCATTGTGAAAACAGTGTGTTTTCTACATGTAATTCATTTCATATGAGTTGACTATGTATCATGCATTTCCATTTCCAAACATAAAGAGTCTTCTTACTATTATGTATAGTAAGAAGACTCTTTACATACACCTCAAAAACAATACGACTGCTATAGTTACTTAATACTTACATGTTCTTCAGGTATCCAACGATTCTGCCCGATATCTACTGCATTTCCCACTCTACCCCACACTCGAAAAGATGTCGATCCATCTATAGTTCCTTTATAATTCATACATTCAGGCTCTTCATAATAATTTACTCTGTAGCCAACAGGATATTTCGAAGTTGTATAAAACCATTTCACCTTAAAATGTTTTAAATATGCCCACTGCTTATCGTTCCCTAAACAAATCATATCTTGCTCACCGCCTCCCCAATAACCTGTTAAGATTAAATATGGAATTTTCTGAGTGAGTGCACCTGTAAATTGAGGATTCATGGGGTTTTCATATAAATTTATTCCGTATCCATCAGGATATTTCGAAACTGCAATACCAATGCCATTCGGTTGCTGTGTATACACTATGTTAGGTTGATTTGCTTTGTTCGAATCTATAAACCAAGAAAGTGACTTATTTCCTACTAATCGATTCAGATCACATTTCCCAATCCCAGGAACATTCCCTGAATCCGTATATTGCCAAATATCACATGGATATGCTGGCTTATTCCCTCCATAACGAGGAATCCATACGAAATCAGCTTCCATATTACGTGCTCCAAATGATAAATACGTGTGATGCCCTACATATAATCCTACTTTTTCCGCACCTAAACGGCGTAATTCATCAATAAATGCCTGTGTCCCGCCTTGCATATCTGCCATCGTTTGAACTTCTACGTCCGCCACCCAAAACTTAGCTGATTGATCACCACGATTCCAAAAATCTTGTGCCTCTTTCTTTGCATCAGCAATAGATATAAAACGGCAAAAAGCATAATTACCAAATGGGATACTATGCTTTTTCATTTCACTAACATAGTTTTGATACATAAAATCCACCGTATTAGAGCCATCTTGAACTCTAGCTATCACTAAATCTAGCTGAGATGCTGCAATATCCCAATTGATAGTTCCATTCCATTTTGAAATATCTACAATATAACCCATACATTCCAGCTCCTTTTTAATGTCCTATTCATAGCTTGTTTTATTGTAAGCCTCCCCTCTCTAAAACTAGCTATCTATAATATAAATAAAAAGAATCTTTACTGTTTTTAAAAATATATTCTCTTTCAGAAATATTTCTATTAGTTTTAACATATTTGCCACATAAAATATTCGAAATACACCCTACTATTCATTTGTTATGTAATCTCGTCCTATCATTCATTTTTGCGGATATTAGAAAAAATCCTCCTACATTATTAAATTAAAATTTCCAATATCAATTCCCTTTCAACTAAAAAAATTCATCCCTCATTTTCTATATATTCTTAAGTCAAAATTACTATCTTTACATGCTGAGATTTAGAAAAATTTTAATCAACGGGATATTAGCTAAAAAAACGACTTTGATACATATAAAAAGACATTTTCTATTCATGAAAATGTCTTTCTACAGTTTAATAAAATAACTTTGGTGCTAAATCTGCATTTTGCAATTCTTGATTTTCACTACTCATAACACAACTTGTGGAAAATAGAATTGGGATATCACAAATCTCATCCTGCATAACATCATGAAATACATTTGCAGCAACACCTGTAAACGTTTGACATAAATTTGAAATATCATCATTAAAAAATTGAATCACTTCGGCTTTAAACACCGGAAAGACAACATTAGATCCGCCAGGGAACTGAGGCTGTACCACAACTTGATCAAAATAAGGATTATTTTCTAGTGCTACTAGAAATAAATGTGCAATTTCAAAAGCATCTAGTGGACAAGGTACTGGATTTACGATTTGATTTTCATTATTCGTTACAATAACTGTCACACTTACGTTCCCAAATTCTACAAAAGATTTTAGAAGCGTTGCTAACGCTATCGCTTTTTCATTACTTAACGCATGCACTAAAATAATAAAATTCCCACCAACTGGAATAAGTGGACCAACTGTAACAGTTGGATCAGCGCCTATTGAATTTACCAATTTATTAAAATATGTGATCCACGGTGGTGAAAGCTGAGGTTGAGCTTGTACATTTTCTTGCATTCTTTTATTACCTCCTCATACAATTCTCACTACCATAATATGTATTAGGACAAAAAATGCATTAGATAAACTACTCATTTTTCATATTATATTAATTAAACATTTCATATAGTATTCTCAGTTTTTTTTCACATGTTTAAGTACTTATATGGCCATAAGGCTCTATACTATAATCAACTTAACTAAGATTTCATACTATATAAATACACCTTAATAATTATTTAAATAAAGAGGTGACGCATATATATTATGGAATATTAGGAGCTGATTTCGTGAAAAAAAAACCTATCATATTTAAAGTTCCACCTAATTCAAAACTAAAAGTTACATTTTTCGGTCCTTGTAACGAAGTAATTACAAATGTGTCTATAATTAATCAACTATGCACCCCTAAATGTCAGACTATCACGCAATACCCAGACTTTAAGAAATATGTAACTGAAGTACGATCGCTATCCCGTTGTTAGTCCGCATAATGTACGATTTTCACAACTTTGTTACCTAAAATAACTGAGAAAGAAAATAACTGCATTCCTAAACTAAAATTACTCATTTTATGATATTCCATTGATAATTTATTGATTCTTTACACTTTTTCATTAAAGGAGCATATATTATTGTATGGAGATTATCCACTCATAAAACCTATCTTTCTTTGGAGCGTACTTTTTATGTATGCTCTTTTTTTATGTAACCTTCCCCTTCTAAATTGACCTACAATATATTAAAATTCTTTATATACTCAAGGAGGTCAAATATGTTCAAGCTGCATCCAATACTACTCATCTTAGGATTGATTTTGTTTTTATATAGTGTAATCGTCTTTATGTTATTCTTTTCAGTGCATTAGCATTCCCTACACAAATCTATGTTCAATATATAATTTCTATATAGTAAAAAAAACGTAATGATACGATCTTTTATGTATTCCATCTTTCTTGTTCTATAAGAAAACTAGTAAACTTACTAACAATGAGTTTTCAGAAGCATGTTACTTATTTACGTATTATTTTGTTCATTATCTGAAGAAGGTTGAAGCATCTAAAAATTAAACTACACTTTACCTATTTACTTATATATTTTAGAAAAACAATAATAATCCCCCACCATTTGGTAAGGGGATTAACTAAACCTACTAAAAAACATTTGATGATCTGCTTTATTTAATTGGAGAAGGAAATCTTGCTGCTTCAAAGTGAACCGTATTTACACCATTAACATTTTGTACAATTACGCCCGCAATACTACTTTCTGCAAAAATTTCAACTAAATCTCCTGCTTCTAATTGAAGAATAGTAGTTACGGAAACATCATTATTAAAAAATACTCCTGTTCCAAAGAAATCATTATCTATCGCTATTGCTGGATTTCCATTTACACGAATTTCTACTCTAGCTCTGTAATTCACATTAAAATCATTTGGAGAAAATGTTATATTTCCTAATACACTATATACCCCTCTAGTTTTCGGAGTAAAAATGGATGTTACTGGATTATATTCATTCGCTAGATCAAATTGTTCATTTTGAAATAATACTTTAATAGGAGTATTTGCTAGAACAGGTTGATTAACTGTATTCACAGCTCTAAATGCCGATGCCCTTACAAGCTCCTCTTTCTTATCATCACAACACTTCACCTTTACATACTTCCTATCACATTTACTACTTTTCCTATAACAATCATGACTTTCCTTTTTGTAATCTTTACAATACTTACAGTAATAATAAGACATAGTTAGTCCCCCTTTACACTTATTTTTACATAGTATGCTATATAGGTTAGAATAGCTTGGACGACCTGTTACTATTTTTAATAGAGTAAAAAACCCTCACCATTTCGGTGAGGGTTTACCTTTAAGCTTCTGTAAACTCATTGTTTAATGACTTTATTTAATTGGAGAAGGAAATCTTGCTGCTTCAAAATGTGCACCATCTTCTAAAGGACTTAAAACTCCATCTATACTACTTTGTGCATAAATCTCAACTTCATCCCCTGCATTCAATTGAACAATCGTCGAAACACTTACTACATTTCCAAAACTTATTGGACCAAAAAAGTCATTATCTATAGCTATCGCTGCGTTTCCATTCACACGAATTTCTACACGTGCTCTATAATTTAAAGTTGGATCGTTTGGAAAGAAACCAATCGTTCCAATAATAGAATATACTCCTTTAGTCTTCGGCATAAAAATAGATGTTGCTGGATTATACTCATTCACTAAATCAAATTGTTCATTTTGAAATAACACTTTCACAAAAGTATTAGCAGGAACATTTTGATTTACTGTATTTCTAGCTCTAAATGCGGATGCTCTAACAAGATTGTCCTTGTTATCATGGCACTTACAAGTGTTCTTACAACAATCATGATGCTTCTTTTTATACTCCTTACAATACTTACAGTAGTAATAACAAGACATACTAATTCCCCTTTCAAACTTATTACTACATATTATGTAAGATTGATTTATAAGGTTTGGACTAGCTATTTTTATTATTCATAAGGGCGCTATTAACCTGCACCCTTATTTATATACACCACTTCATTCCTTACTAGTTATAAGTTGTATACAGTCCCATATGGAATAGTCAGAAAAGAACTTCCGTACGGTGTAACTTGATGTACTGGGTAAAAATACTCTACGGATGAATAATACGGTTGTACACCTTGCTGCTGCATTTGCAATTGTTGTTGCATTTGCAATGCTTGTTGAATAGCTTGGATTGTACTTTGTGCTCCACTATACGTTATAGATGTACCATACGCTGGTCGCATACCAGTTTCAGAATTAAAATATGAATAAAACATGATTTTCAACTCACTTCCGTATAAGTTATTACAAATTATATTATGATTCTTTATTTCAGTGGGTACTATAAAGCTAGTCCGCTCGCTTATATTCAAATGACAAAATAAAAAAGTAGCTGCTAGACTACTTTGACTCCTTCTTATCACCAAATGAAATGATATACATATTCTCCTGTTACACGCTCATTAATTCCCGCAACCCTAACAAACCTAAGTAAATCCGCTCCTTGAAGGAAATATACCGAAATCGTAACCGGTACTTGTGACCACATGAATTGATAAAGCTCATTCACTCTCTGATTCGTCGTAACGATTAAATCATTTACAGGTCCATGATTCCATGCAGAGGTTTGAACTGAAGTGAAAGAAAGGTCTTTCCCATTAACCACTATTCTTGATACGCTTTGAGTTATGTCCACAATAATCCCCTCCAACATTACAAAAATTGGACCTTTTTTAGTTCATATTATTATAAATATTCTTGACTGTAATAAATGTTTAAGGCAAATCCCTAATAAAGTGAAACTTTAATCAGTGGGGGCTTACTGCCCGTTAATGCGGGATAAAATTTTTTATTCATATCCCTCAATTCCCATTACAACCATATAATTTCTAACCTTATTCAATTTTTGTAATTAAAATAAAAAGGCATCTTAATTAGATGCCCTTTACTTATCTTTTAATACAATTCTACTGTTAAAATAGCAACGCCAAATCCGATGCAAACCAATCCTATCAATATGAATAGCAATTGGAATCCCCATAAATCACTGATTATTTCTATAATATGCACCAGCACAATAATAATAAAATCTTTAAACCCACTGAAACCATGTTCCTTTGTCTCTCTGATTCCATCAATTACAGTCAGACAAACAATAAAAATACCTAAACCAATTAACATAAAACCTAATACAAGCATTCATATATCCTCTTTTTTCTTTTATCTCCTATTAACGAACATTTCCACATTAAAATTCAGTACATACGGGGAAGTTAGATAAAAAATTAACTACCCGTAAAACCTGATTAGTGTGTACTAATAATTAAAGGGAAGGCCCTCCTCTTCACTTTATATTATCATGAAAGGATATGAGCTTCGGAGTTATTTCTTTATAGAATAAAAAATAGCTAATTCACTACTTAAAAAGTAAAAAAAGCATCAGATTGACTAGTATGTAGATGGTTAAATGAATGTAAAATGTTTTTAAATTATTTACTCTTTTTTTAGTTTGGAAGTAACTCTCATCTCGTCCCATCTTTATACACCACTTTCTTAATCACACTGAACGCAATATTCAATTGATGAGTTTGTCATTTCGTTACCTCCAATTAACGCTTTTGTTCAATGTAGTTATTTTCTTGTATAATAAAAGTTAATTAATCTAGAAGGGACTGAATTATGCGCAGATATCAATATTTTTAATCTACCTATCATTACAACATAACGGAGGTAAAAGTATTGATTACAGAACTACACTCACAGAGATTATATTTAAGGAAAATGAAAGCATCTGATTCACTAAGTATGTTTAAAATATGGTCTGATCCTAATGTTACTAAATTCATGAATATAAGTAATTTCACTGATGAGAACCAGGCAAAAGATATGATTCAATTCCTTAACGAACTCGCTCAAAATAATAAAGCTATACGTTTTACTATTATTGAAAAAGAATCTAATCACATTATCGGTTCATGTGGCTATAATTCCTTAGATTTTGAAAACTCAAAGACTGAGATTGGCTATGATATTTCAAAAACATTTTGGGGTAAAGGATATGCACCTGAAGCAATATCCTCTTTATTAGATTATGCTTTTACACATCTAAAACTATATCGTGTTGAAGCAAAAGTTGAACCTGCAAATGTAAATTCCATAAAAGTATTAGAAAAATTAAACTTTACTTTTGTAAGGTACTCTGAGAAAGAGCGAAAAATCAGCTGGAAAGCTTATCGATTTAAATATCTATTCGAAATTAATAAGCGATTAATTTTAGTCACTCTGCCCATACTCAATCAAAGTGTGGGCTTCTTTAATTTCTGTATAAAATTCAAAAGTTTGACACAATCCTGGAAAAAGCTTATAAAGAAAAGTGAGGTTCCGTTATTTTCACACTTAGTAGCGCAGTCATGTTACATACAATTTTATAAGTGTGAACGAACTACAAAACTAAAAAACAAATAATAAGTTTGCAACATGTTTGCAAATACGAATTTTGCATATAAATTCGTGTGATATTGAAAGGAGTTTTACTTATGAAAGAAATTAAAACAGAACAAGAATTCAAAGACCTCATCGCAAGCGAGGAGCCAGTAGTTGTTAAGTTCTTTACTACATGGTGCCCAGATTGCGTACGTATGGACAACTTTATCGGAGATGTAATGGAAGAGTTCAATAAATTTGAATGGTATTCTATTAATAAAGATGAGTTTCCAAGTATCGCTGAAGAGTATCAAGTAATGGGTATTCCAAGTTTACTTGTATACCAAAATGGTGAGAAGTTAGGCCACTTACATAGTGCTAACGCAAAAACTGAAGAGCAAGTTACTGAGTTTTTAGAAGCATACTAAAATAAAAGCCCTCTGGAAAATATTTTTCAGAGGGCTTTCATCTATTTTCACACTTATCTTTTGACGTTTTTCATCGTTTAATGAATTACACCTTGTCATTATAAGAATAATACATAGTAAGAAAAGTATTCGTTTCTTCATCCATCTACCCTCCTATCTCTTTAGTAAATAAACTCCAATTCGGTTTACACCCTGACTTTGTACTTTTCAACATATTTTTCCTTCACGAAACTTTGTTATCCCCTTCTTAAAAAGCTATAAAACGTCAACAATGTTTGTATAGACCCACACGACTTTCGTTTGATACTCTATTTATAGAAAGAAATTCCTTTAAAGAAAGGTGAGTGATTAAAATGGATACTCTTTCTCATAAAGAAGCTGATAAAGGTGCTATTGTCAGCATTATGGCCTACATATTTTTATCCTCTATGAAAATCATCATCAGTTATATTACCCTCTCTAGCGCATTACGTGCTGACGGTTTAAATAACTTAACGGATATCGGTGCTTCTTTAGCGATATTAATTGGTCTAAAAATATCTCGTAAACCTCGTGACCCAGATCATCCGTATGGGCATTCGCGGGCCGAACAAATCGCATCACTTGTTGCGTCCTTCATTATGGCAACAGTCGGATTAGAAGTTGTTATTAGTGCCATTCAATCTTTCTTAAATCCGAAACAAGCAGCACCTAATGTACTCGCTGCATGGGTTGCTTTATTTTCTGCTGTCGTTATGTACTGCGTGTATTTGTATACGAAAAAAATTGCAGCACGAACAAAAAGTAAATCATTAGAAGCCGCTGCAAAGGATAATTTATCAGATGCACTCGTAAGTATTGGTACTGTAGTAGGTATTGTCGGTTCTCAGTTCCAAATGCCTATTTTAGACCCTATTGCCGCTTTAATTGTCGGTCTTATTATTTGTAAAACTGCATGGGAGATTTTCGTAGAATCTTCTCATATGCTAACAGATGGAATTGATCCTGATAAAATGGAAGAATACGCTGATGCTATTGAGCATATTGGCGGTGTGGAAAACATTGTAGATATTCGAGCACGTATGTACGGGAATCAAACGTACGTTGATATTACAATTGAAGTAGATGCTCGTATGGATGTTGGAGAAAGTCACTGTATTACTGACAATATCGAGGCTATGCTTCGCAAAAAGTTTGGAATTTACCATGCACACATTCATGTTGAGCCAATGAAAAAAGAACCTATTATGACATAGGTTCTTTTTTTATGAACGTTTTATGAAATATAACACATAAAACGAGCCAGCTACCGCCAGCTGCCCATCCTGCTAATACGTCAGATGGATAGTGCACGCCAAGATATATTCGGCTAACTGAAATAGATAATACAACAAAGCTTGCTATAAGAATAATTAATAATTTTTTATGCAACGAAATACGATCTTCAGTAATTGTGACGTATGCAATAAATCCTAAAAAAGCAGTAGCATTCATCGTATGACCGCTCGGAAAACTATATCCAGTCGCAGTAACAAGCTGCGTGACATCAGGTCTTGCTCGTTCGTACCATAGTTTAAGCATACTGTTTAAATAACGAGCTCCGTAGTAATTAATTGTTAGAAGTAACGCACTAAGCAACTTTTTTCTAACGAGAAAATACATTACAAGAATAATGAGTAATGGAAAATATATTCTTTTGGAACCGATAAAAGACACCCAAGTAAAATAGGTCGTCAAATAATCGTTTCGAAAGCTTTGAATAAAATGTGCGACTATATTGTCAAAATTCTCAATACAAGCGGTATGATACGAAAGTGATAATACGACAAAACAAATGAGTAACGTAAAACTTAGCAAGTATAAATGTCGATATCGTTTCACATACATAACCTCACTATGCAAAAAAATGGAGCGGTTGTTTTAGTTTTCCTCTCCATTTCTTTTTTATGCATAGTTTATTAAAAAATATAATTATTAATTTTTTGCTTCATCTCAGGGATATCTTCTCTTGTTACGGTAAAACGAATCACCTTCTCATCAAGATCAAGCGCCTCAGCGAATAATCCAGCTAAACCACGGGATTTTCTATCTACTTCCATAATAATTTCTAGTCGGTCGTATGCACATGGCAAGATTAATAATTCTAATTCATCTAATTTCCCATAATGCTCTCCAGAAACCGGAATAAACTCAAATTCTTGTGCGAATGGAACTTGCTTACGTAATCGATGCGGTAATTCTTCACATTCTATATGACGTGCTTTAAACCCTAATTCATTTACACTATCTAAAACACTACTTAATAATGCATTGGGTAACACTTGAACGTAGTCGCGGTCACTTGGGTCTATACTACGTTTAATATCAAGACCTGTATGAATCCAAACCGTTTTCATACCAAGTGTAAGTGGTGCTTCAATTGGCATTGGAAAAGAAAATGGAATTTCAACTTTTTCATTCGGTTCTACAGAAAAAGGTTCTGTTAAGCGTACTCGCTCTAAATCATATGTTGCTGTTACTTTTTTATCATCCACTTCTCGTACATACGACGTCGATAATGTTAAGTAAATGCTTTCAATTTGTTGGCTAACTGAACCTCCAGTTATATGAACCTTTCCAACTATTTCTTCCCCAACAATATACTCATCTTTTTCAAGAACAGTATCTACCTTTGCACTTCCAATACCAACGCTTGCTAAAAACTTTTGAAACATGGAGTCTCCATCCTTTCTAAAACAGAAGCTACATCTTGTTTTAAATCTTGTACATTCTCATAGTACGGCGTTTTTATTTGTAACATTCTCATAAGAATTTCGCGATTATAATTTTCCAAAGTTAATTCTTCGTACCATGGTTTTTCCTGTTTTTCATTAGATTCATATCCTGCATATAATAAAAATAATGAGAAATGACCGAGCGCATAAAAGTCGCTACGAAAGTGAACTTCTCGCATCAAAGCTTGTTCACCTTCGTAAGTTGTAGCTCGCTCATCATCCTCACCTTTCCATTTAGCCAATCCAAAATCAATAATACTAATTTGATTTTCTTTCATTAGTATGTTTGGAATGCGTAAATCTCGATGAATAATGCCTTCACTATGAAACACCGATACAATTTCTAATATTTCATATAAAATCTCAAAAACTTCACGTTCTGTATATACATACCCATCTATGAAAATATAATCTTCAAAATTTTTACCAGGCATGTACTCCATCACAAAGAAGCTCTTTTTCTCCCATATGAAATGATCATATAGACTAGGAATTGTATGATGATTCAATGTTTGTAAAATCATTTTCTCTTGTTCAAATGATTTTCTACCAGACTCATATCTTTGTTTACTTTGTCTTAATTGTTTTAAGACTTTATATCTATTTATTTGTAAATCATTAACGACATATGTAACCCCATAACTGCCCATTCCAATTACTGATTCAATTTTATAACGTTCTGCAACAATTGTATTTTTTCGCAGTGGTCTATCAAATAATGCTAGTACACGACGCCATTTCATCAGCTACTTGAAAAGAAGCTACGGCTTTTACGTTTTCTTTTATAATGTTGATGTCCATAACCAGATGAACGTCGTTTATAATCGCTACTTGAATAAGAGCGCCCTCTACGACGATAATCACTACTTGAATACGAACGATATTTTTTCTTTCCTAATAAAGAATCAATAATTTTTTTGAACATCCCTTCACCTCTTGAGTAAAATTTCCTTTTCATTATACCAATAATTATTGACTATATTTGTGACAGGTTTGTAAAGAGTAAAAAACGACGAGTTATGCCCGTCGTTACTTTCATTCATCCTCTTCATCAAAAACTTCATCAATCATGCATTTCTCTAATAAATACTCAAATGTAATATCTGCGAGATCTTCAATTTCTTCTCGTTTTGGGACGTACCCTCTTTCAATTAGTTGCTCATAAAAAAACTCCGCAATCTCTTCCGTATCAATCACGACTTCAATTTCCTTCATGAGCATCACTCCTTTATTTCTGTTTTATGAAAAAATCTCAAAATTATGTATATGAGATTAGAAAAATAGATTTTATTTTTTTATAGGTCATAAGCTTTGGACGAGATGCATACGATTGTAGTACAAGCTATTCAAAGGGGGAAATAATAATGGAAAATCAATATGAAGTAGGACAAACAAAAGAAGAGTTCATGCATGAAGATCAATGGGCAGACTCTCTTATAAAGTGGCTTTTTATTTTTTTAATAGTTGTAGGCATACCTTATACTGCATATGTTGTTGTTCAATTTATTCTCTCTTTCTAGTTAACTATTTTTTCTCTGTCAATTTAACTAAATAATTATGAACAACATCCATTACAATTTTATATTCTTCATCTTTAAATGTATCGAACAATAATTGATAATCGTTATAAATATCAAGTAACCCATCAATGATTTCTTGACGATTCGTCTTAACACTCACTTTTTTCGAGTTGTTAATTGACTTTAACTTACCTAAATCTAATTTATTCATACCTGCTTTATCTTGTTTCAGTTTCTTCAAAATTGCATTTGCCGTTTGAGCATTCGCAAGTAACGTTAAATCTGACTCATCCGCTTCTAACCATTCACCATCCGTAATCCGTGACAATTCATAAATTGTATCTTCCCAGGCGTCATTCTTATATCTCCATACTTCTGTACGAAAACCAACAATACGGAAAACATCTTTATCATATCCAGTTACTTGCACAAGATCACCAAACGTGAAATTATAATTTAATTCAATCCACTCCGTATCGCCCTTTTTCATATCTTGCTCTGTAACGTGCTGCAATGTTTGCTCTACGTAAAATCCATCGTGATTATTGACTTCGTATACATAAACTCCATCTAAAACCTTCATATTTGTGATTTTCCCAACGGTTCCATATAGCGTAATCACGACTATGTCCCCTACGTTGTATTTAGGTTGTTTTTTTCTTGCCATCTCTATCTCTCCTTTTTTTGACGTCGTGATTTTGATATCAGTATATGCAACCTACATAAAAACGCTTATCACAGAAGCTTATATTCATAAATTTTTTCAATAAAAATTATAATCTTATAAAATTTACGTTACACTCAAAAAAAGCTAGTAACTAGACTAGCTTCAAATCAACAAATTTCGTATAAAAAAACATACAGAATACTTCACTTTAAACAAAGTAATGTATTCTGTATGTTTTCAAATAGTTTTTATCTATCTTGTATGTATAAATCCCAGGCTTCATCAAATATAGACATACTTTCTAGCATTCCGCTCAACTCTAAGTATGAACTAATTTCATCATAGTCTTCAGATTGCTTCGGAAAACTTAAATCATCATACATCGCCTCTGCTAAATCTGAAATTTCATTTCTAAATAAAGCTGCACGATGCTTCATCATATAATGGTAAAATGTTTTTTTCAAAAATATTCCCTACCTTTCTAACTTGGGTACATTATACAAGGCAAAAAAGAAAAAAACCAGCATAAAAGCTGGTTAAAAGTCGAAATAATTTCTTTTTAATAGACGTGGTCTTCCCATTAATTCTTCATATGTTAGTTGTTTTGGTAAATCTTTCGTATAAATTAAAAATAATTGATCTTCAATTTCTTTTACTGTATGGTCTGATTGATAGTCCATCCCGCACGAGGAACAAGAAATACATGGTGTCTTTTGGATTTCAATGGCTTTCGTACCATCTGGTAATTCCCAATATACAGTATTCAAGCTTTCTTTCGCTTCTGTACTGTCACACCACATACAATTCATACTGCATCACCCTCAGTTTTTTTGTCGTTTTCTTCTAATTTAGCCATTTGTGCTTGATATTTTTTATCTTTTAATTGATCGCGCTTATCACGTTTATCTTTTAAAGATGCATGAGTATCATTATCTTCATAGTCTTTACGACGGTTCATACGCTGTAAGTCGTCTGGAACGAGGTTAAATTTCTTATCGCTCATAAGACCTGCGATACCAACATCTGAACGTTTTTCTTCGTAGTTCGGATAAATCTCTTTAAAGTATCCTTCCGCTCTTCCTGGAATATAGCTCTCTGGCTCTGGATACGTCGTAATAACACCTTCAAAGTTACGAAGTACAACTTTATCTGCACTTTGTGAGATTAAATAGTTTGGTTGAAGTGCAATTTTACCGCCTCCACCTGGCGCATCAACAACGAATGTCGGAACAGCATAACCAGATGTGTGTCCACGTAAACCTTCAATAATTTCAAGACCTTTAGATACTGGTGCACGGAAGTGACCGATACCTTCAGATAAGTCACATTGATAAATATAATATGGACGTACACGGATTTTTACTAAGTCATGCATAAGTTTTTTCATAATTGGAACGCTGTCGTTAATACCAGCTAAAATTACTGCTTGGTTTCCGACTGGAACACCAGCATTCGCTAACATTTCACATGCCTTTTTCGATTCTTCAGTAATTTCAATAGATGTATTGAAATGTGTATTTAACCATACTGGATGGTATTTTTTAATAATGTTACATAAATTTTCTGTAATACGTTGCGGGAATACTACTGGTGCTCTCGTTCCGATACGAATAATCTCAACATGCGGAATCTCTCGTAAATTTTTTAATACATATTCTAAAATTTTATCGTTAATTAGAAGTCCATCACCACCGGAGATTAATACATCTCGTACTTGTGGTGTTTCACTAATATAAGCAATCGCATCATCTAATTGTTTCTTCGGTACACCCATTCCAATTTGTCCACTAAAACGACGGCGTGTACAGTAACGACAATACATAGAACATTGATTTGTTACTAAGAATAGTACACGGTCTGGATAACGATGTGTTAGCCCTGGAACTGGTGAATCTTCATCTTCGTGAAGTGGATCTTCTAAATCATATTTTGTTTTATATAACTCTTCCGAAATCGGTACTGATTGCATCCGAATCGGACAGCGTGGATCATCAGGATTCATTAGCCAAGCATAGTACGGTGTAATGTTTAACGGGATCGTTTTCGTTGAAATTTTAACGCCCTCTTCTTCTTCAGGTGTTAAGTTAATTACTTTTCTTAAGTCATCTAACGTTTTGATCGTATTCGTTAATTGCCAAACCCAATCATTCCATTGCTCTTCAGTAACATCTTTCCATAATTCGATATCCTTCCAGTGACGATTTGGTTTGTATACATCATGTAACATTGCTATTCCCCCTTTTTATACGCTCATCCTTTATATAAGCAATAGTTATGCCAACTTTACATTGTTGATAAGTAAATGTGCGGAGAACCCTATTACATAAGCGAAAAAATATTTTTAAGCGTTGTATGAAATCAATACTTAACATCATATTCATTACTTTTTATATATGTAAACGCTCTTTTATTCGTGCAAACACACAAAAACCGCCGATTATTCGGCGGTTTTGTCGTACTTGCTCAGTTTATATTGAAGCGTTTGACGAGGGATACCTAACATTTTTGCGGCTTGTAATATATTCCCTTCCGTTTCAATCAACGCTTGATCTATTAATTCTTTTTCTGTTTGATGAAGTGCTGCTCTAAGTGGCATTATACCCTTCTTCTTCGAAAAATTCTCTTTCCGAAATGTACGTGGTAAACAATTGGCTGTTAATGTATTCCCTTCTGCAATAATAACAGCATGTTCAATCGTATGTTTTAACTCTCGGACATTTCCAGGCCACTGATAAGCTTGCAGTCTATCTTTCGCTTCCTCATCAATTTGAAGTACACCTTTTTTATAACTTTTATTATATTCTTTCAAAAAATAAGATGCTAATAATAGTACATCCTCAGTTCTTTCACGAAGCGGTGGGATATATAATGAAAATACGTTTAAGCGATAATATAAATCAGTGCGAATTTTATTCTCTCGTAAACATATTTCTGGAGGCTGGTTCATTGCGGTAATAACACGAACATCTACTTTTCTCGTCTTATTATCACCAATTCTTCTAATGACTCCATCTTCTAACACTCGTAACATTTTTGCCTGCAAATCAAGAGGCATTGAATTCAGTTCATCTAAAAATAATGTACCACCATCAACAAGTTCAAATAGCCCAGCTCTTTCAATCGCTCCTGTATAGCTTCCTTTTGTCGTTCCAAACAATAAACTTTCTAATAGCGACTCTGGTAAAGCTGCACAGTTTTGTGCAATAAATGGCTTGTTTTTTCTTTTAGAAGCTTCATGAATTGCTTGTACGAACAGTTCTTTTCCTGTTCCTGTTTCACCATATATTAAAACATTTGCGTCTGTTGGTGCTACTTTTTGTGCTAACTCTTTCGTCTGTTTAAACCGCGTATCATTTGTCACTATCGTCTCAAATGCAGCATGCTTTTTAATCACTTTTTTTCTAGATGATCGCTTTATTTTCGACTGTAAGTCAACAATTGTGTCAGTAAGTTTTTGAATTGTAGAGTAATCCTTTGCAATTTCAACAGCCCCAGCAATATTCCCATCTATAAAAATAGGTAACGTCGTATTTACTGTACAAACATCTTCACCATTTAAATTTTGATAATGCTGTGCTTGATGTACGATAGGTTTTTTTGTATCTAGTACTTTCATCAATGTACTCGTTTCCCTTGATAAAGACGGGAACGCTTCTAATAGATGTTTCCCTAACACTTTTTCAATCTTCGATCCATCGTGTTTTGCAGCTACAGAATTATAAAATATTGTAATTCCATTCTCATCTACAGCGTGTATAGCCTCATCAATACTGCCCAAAA
This sequence comes from Bacillus cereus group sp. BfR-BA-01524, assembly GCF_022662595.1. NCBI lineage: Bacteria > Bacillati > Bacillota > Bacilli > Caryophanales > Bacillaceae > Bacillus > Bacillus cereus group sp. BfR-BA-01524. The sequence continues at coordinate 25,615 of NZ_JAKUDW010000016.1, forward strand.
TCGCTTCAATGACTTCTTGTGTCGAAACTGCTAGCAATGTCATCCCCCCTCTTGCCGAAAATCCAGCAATTACATGCCGAATTTTCGGCACACCTATGTGCGATTGTAAGCATGACGATTCCGTTCTATAATTTTGACCAATTTTATATTTTCATTAGATAACTCGAAATTCTAATTAGTACAGCTTTTCGAACACCCAGCTCCACCTAACTGTTTTGCTTTACAGCCGAATTTTGAGGCGGAAGTTTTACTGCTTTCGAATAGCTAGATAGATCTTTCACCCATATATTCATATCTTCCAACTTATCGAAAATGTAGCAATTATTCGCCAGTCTTCCTGTATACGTATAGCCTAATTGATGAAAGGCAGCATTCATTCCGAAAGAAAGCGATCGAGCAATTGTATAGGAGCAGAAAATAGATCTTTCTCGAAGCTCTTCCTCTAATTTAATTAGTAAACTTTTCATAAATCCATGTTTACGATATTCAGGTAAAGTAGCACAATTCGTTAATTCTGCATTCCCTTCTTTTATATTCATTTCTGCAGATGCTGTACTAATAATTTTCCCCTCAAATTCATATACGTAGTAAATTGTATCGTCTTCTTTCATCGTCTGTAATACATAACTCGCTTCATTTAAAGGTGTCGGATACACTTCAAATACTTTTCCGAATACAGTTGCTAATTCTTCTGCATCTTCTTCATTCGCTTTTCTCAGCAAAAATTTCTCTGGAACTACTTTTTCTTTTATTTCTTTTCCTTTTACACCGCTTAATATAGTATCTTCCTCAGTCCAATGCATACTATTTCGTCTTTCATCATTATTATATTTCACAAAAAAGTATGCATCGTGTCCTTGAAAATAATGAGGTATCGTTGCTTCCAACAAAAAACCGAAAGAGAGCCATGTTGAAACATGCTCTCCCTTTCCTTTAATAATACATTTAGTGAAAGAATGCTTCTCTGCTAGTTCGTCAATTGTCTGTATAATACTTTCAACATTTCCTGTATAGTGATCTACCCGAATACGCTTATTAAAATAATCTAAAACGCCTTCTACTGTATAACAATTCGTCTGTTCTCTAAAAGATTCATAGTATTTCATTTTTTCACCTCACACCAATCTAGTAATGTACATGCAATAATTTTTGCGGCAGCTATCATTTTATCAACTTCTATATATTCGTTTGGATAGTGTGCTACTTTCGTCTCTCCTGGACCAAATACTATTGTTGGTACGTTTGCAATTTGTGTAAATAAACCTCCATCAGTCCCCCACGGAGATGCTTCAATAATTGGTTCGTTCCCTTCGATTTCAACAAAGTTGTGATGAAGTGTCGTAATGAGTTCATGATTCTCTTCTAATTCACCAGGAACCCATCTCGCTCCAAACCACTCTACTTCTACTGGATTTTCAACAAACCAATTGTCCACATCATTTAATTCAACAATCCAATTCTCAAACTCTTCTTTTGCCGCCTCTATAGTCTCATTCGGCGCAACACCGCATCTTCCTTCTAAAATTAATTCATCTGGAACAGAACTTGGCCAACTCCCTCCTTCAATTTTCCCAATGTTAATTGGAATTGGAATCGGAATCCCTTTAAATAACGGATCTGTAATTCGACTATTTCTTTTCTCCTCTAGCTTTCTTACATGTTCTATAACAAACATACTTTTTTCAATTGCACTAACCCCTTCATAACGCGTTCCACCGTGTGCAGCTTTCCCTTTTACACGTAAACGAAACCACATGGAACCTTGTTGTTTCGGGAAAAACTTCATATTAGTAGGCTCTGGAATAATGACACCATCTGCCTTATATCCTCGTAATATAGTTGCTAATGTCCCTGCTCCGCCACTTTCCTCTTCTATTACACTTTGAAAATAGATGTCTCCTTTTAATGCAATGCTAGATTCAATAATCGCTTCCATCGCAAGCATGAGTGCGACATTTCCGCCTTTCATATCCGTCGTTCCACGGCCATATATACGATTTCCTATTTTCTCACCGCTATAAGGATGATGTTCCCACTGATTGACATCCCCTTCTGGAACTACATCAATATGCCCATTTAATATCATAGATTTCCCGTCTCCACTTCCTTTTAAAGTTGCTACAATATTTGGGCTATCTGAAAAACTTGTACGGGGTGATACAAAATAAGGATGATCTTTCATTTTAGAAAAAGAAGGCTCCCATATATCGAGGTCCAAACCTAATTCACGTAATTTTTCAATCACAATCGCCTGCGCACCGCTTTCATCACCAGATACGCTCTTTTCTTGAATTAATCGTTTTAAAAATTTCACACTTTCTTCTTCATGTCTCTCAATATAATCACAAACTTGCTTTTTTAATTGCTCCATATATTACATCTCCCTTCATTCAATTACTAGTAAGTTAGAACTAATTTGAAAATCCGCTTCTGTATGTCGTTTTATATCTTCTACTGTGTATGGGCTCATTAATTCTTGTAATATAAGTCCACTCGGAGTTACCTCCATGACCGCCATATCAGTAATAATTAAATCTACACATTTCTTTGAAGTTAATGGCAATGTACACTCTGAAACAATTTTTGCATTTCCGTACTTATCAACATGATTCATCACAACAACGACCCGCTTCGCTTTTTGTGCTAAATCCATTGCTCCACCAATACCTGGAACACGTTTTCCAGGTACAATCCAGTTTGCTAAATCACCATTTTCACTTACTTGTAATGAACCAAGAATCGTTATATCTAGCAAACCTTTTCGAATCATCCCAAACGCTGTGCAACTATCGAAATAACTCGCTCCTGTTATAAGAGAAGTTGGTAAACCTGCTGCATTACACAAGTTTTCGTCTTCATTCCCTTTACTTGGCGTTGGTCCCATGCCGACGATTCCATTTTCCGCATGAAACATAACATTTATATCGTCAGGCAAATGATTTGGTACAAGCGATGGTATGCCAATACCTAAATTTACAATCATACCATTTTGTATTTCTTTCGCCGCACGCCTAGCAATCTTATCCCTCACTTCTACGCCCATACCCATTTCCAGTTCACTCCTTCCGACGGTACAATATAATTTACGAAAACACCTGGAACGACAATTTCCTCTGGATCTAAACTTCCTAGCGGGACTATTTCTTCTGCTTCTACAATTGTTATATCCCCAGCCATTGCTACGTGAGGATTCATATTTCGTGCACTTTTGTCAAATACAAGGTTACCAAACGGATCTGCCTTTTTCGCATATACAATTGAAACTTCAGCAGTTAATGCTGTTTCAACTAAATATGTCTTACCGTTCATTTCAACTGTTCGTTTTCCCTCTTCCACAATCGTATCAACACCAACATCAACTAAAATACCACCAAGACCAACACCACCTGCGCGAATGCGTTCCGCTAATGTTCCCTGCGGAGAAAACTCAATTTGTAATCTTCCCTCGTTTAGTTGCCTTCCTGCATTTGGATTGGATCCAATGTGAGAAGTAATTAGTGATTTAACTCTTTCATTTGTAACAAGACGACCGATACCTACATCAGGAAATCCAGTGTCATTTCCAATCAAATTTAAATTTGTAACGCCTTTTTCTAAAATTGCCTGTATTAAAGATGGAGGGGATCCAATCCCTCCAAATCCCCCAAACATTAATGTCATATCATCATGGAACAAAGAAATTACTTCCTCAATTTCTTTTAATTTACCGAATGTATTTGTAATAGTTGTCATGCGATACTATGCCCTCCTTTTTGCATCATCTCTTCCACACTTTTAGAGAAAATTGAAAGTAATTCATCTAACTCGGAATATGTAGTTGTCATTGGCGGTGCTACAAGCAGTGCACTATCTTCTTTTCCTGCTTGCCCTGAAACTGCTTGATATAAAAGCAGGCCATTTTTAGCTGCAACTGAAATAAGCTCCGACGCTTTTGTAAACGGTTGCAATTCTACTCCGATTAGCAACCCTTTTCCGCGCACATCAGCAATGATTGTCGATTGTTGCTGAACTTTCTGTAAGCCTTTTATTAAATACTCTCCCTTTTCTGCTGTTTTTTCAGGGAGATTATGTTTCTCCATATATTCAATAACAGCTAAAGCCGTTGCTGCAGACAATGGATTTGCACTTAACGTATGACCGCTCATTACTGAACGTGACCCACGTAATATTGGCTCCATAACACGATCACTTACAACTGTCGCTGCCATCGGTGTATATCCCGCTCCTAACCCTTTACCAAGTGTCATAATATCCGGTTCTACACCCCAATGCTCCATCGCAAACCATGCTCCAGTACGACCAAGCCCAGTCATTACTTCATCCGCAATAAATAAAATATCGTAATGGTCGCAAATATCTTTAATGACTTTATAATAGTCTTTCGGCGGAACAACCGCGCCTCCAGCTGCTCCGATAATCGGCTCAGCAATAAAAGCAGCAATATGCTCTGCACCAATTCTTTCAATTGATCTTTCTAGTTCAGTCGCACATGCCAGCTGACAAGTTGGATATACCTTTTGAACAGGGCATCTGAAACAATATGGAGCTGGTATAGTCGGATAATCTTCCAAAATAGATACGAAACGTTGTCTACGTAGTGGGTGACCAGACATCGATAACGCACCCATCGTAATGCCGTGATAACTCATCCATCTTGATAATATTTTGTGTTTCCCTTGAATGCCTCGCTCTTGAAAATGCTGAATTGCAATTTTCATAGCTGTTTCATTTGCTTCCGTACCACTATTTACAAAGAAACTCCAGTTCAAATCTCCTACACTTAAATCACTTAACTTCTTCGCTAATTTTTCAGCTGGTTCACTCGTAAACTGTGATCTATAAACAAAAGCAATCTCCTCAGCTTGCTTTTTAATAACGTCTGCAATCTCCTTTACGCCATGCCCAATACCTGCCGTAATTGCTCCTGACGAACCATCAAAATATTTATTGCCATTTTGATCATACAAATAAACACCTTTTCCATGTGAAATCATTGGATACGGCTGACCAACAAGTGGTTTAATTAAGTAATCGCGCATAGCGCTCCCCCATTTCTCCAATTTGTATATATATATGAAGAAAATTGACGTTTCTTTCATAAAAAAGAATCCTCTGCAAAAGCAGTGAATTTATCAAAAAACTATTATAAAATATACAAATGAGTGCTTAAAAATATTTATAAAACAGAAAATTCAGAACTCAAAGCGAAGACCAACCCTTTTCTATACGCCCAAATAACCCTCCCTTTTATATGAAATGACTACATCACCAAATGGTTTTATAGCCTAATGCCAGCTGCCCTTATATGCCGACATTCTGTACACTTCGACGGAACTCCGGTTAAACTCCTTCCTATTATCCTACTTTAAATTGCATATTTTAAAACAAATTTCGACACCCTGCCTTACTAATCAATTCAGATTCATATTTAATATGTAAACTTTTCATTTTTAAACTATAAAAAAAGAACCGATTAACCACACTAATCAGTTCGTCATGACGCTCTCTTATGGGTTAATACTGTCAATTGCTTAAATAAATAGAAAAATCAAGTTTACAAATTCATCCTACAGCCTATAAGACAAAACCTTTTCATAACTTCATTCACAATTACTATCGGGATATCCCTATCCCGAAGTGGCACCCCTTTCCTCAGATTCAAACTACCTTTCCTTTATAATTTATGTAGGACAATTATCACTTTGTATGTGTATTTGCCTATAATTTAAAAAAACTCTAGTTTTCTAGCGATTGTTGGACATGTATTCAATATGTTAATTGAAATGCACTGTCAATTTGGCATTTATATGTTTTTACTTTCGTGCAGTCATATGTACTGCTTTAATCTACGAAATACTCGTAAGTACCAGCACCTCTTTATGACGACATATTTGTTGTCAATTTTTAATTTTCCCTTTATAAAATTATTTTTTTCGCATAACCGCTTTCTTGCTTCGCATATAGTTTTAATGATGACAAAGGAGGAATGTTCATGTCTCAACCTGAAATCGAAAAATATGGACAAGAAGTTACGCAATACGAACAGCTCGCACGTTACTATCAGTTTCGTAATCCTAAAAAATATATAGAATTATATATGAAATATTGCGATGCACTATCGAAACTTGTACAGGCGTATGAAACAAGGGATTCACAAGAAGCTGCTTTACCGTCACATATAAGAATTTTTCATGCCGATCCAAATATACCGGCGGTTGACATTTTAGTAAACGGACAAAAGATTATTAAAAATATTTCATTTAAGCAATTCAGCCCTTATTTATCATTAGTACAAGGTAAATACCGTATAGATATTGTACCCGTCGGAAATGAAACTCCAATCTTTTCAGCATTGGTACCAATAATGGGAAATCATACTTATACTCTTGCTGCAATAAACAGTGATAATCACCTACAATTACAACCTATACTTGATAATACACATTTACCAGCTGGTCAAGCCAAAATACGCTTTGCACATTTCTCTCCAGATACCCCTGTTGTAAATGTAGATTTAAAAGATGGGGATCATTTATTTGAAAATGTACTCTTTAAACAAATAACAGATTTTTTGCAAGTTAGCCCCGGTACAGCAGATATTGAAATTTCACTCGCAGATAATAAAAACGTTTTATTGACTATACCGAAATTCAATGTTGAACCAAATGTTATTTATACAATTTCAATAGCAGGTTATTCAAATAAAGATCCTAAATTAGAAGCAGTTATACTTACAAATTAAAACAGTCTACACCATTCATTTGGTGTAGACTGTTTATTTTTGAAATGCAATTTGAAATTCTGTCCAATCGTTATCTGATCGACACATAATGGACCCATTATGTTTTTCCACAATTTGTTTACATACAAATAATCCAATACCTGTTCCTAACTTTTTAGTAGTTACAAATGGTTCAAAAATCGTTTCTACATTTTCAGCTGGAATCATTGGCCCATTATTTTTTATCACAATTCGAATAGCTTGATCTTCTTCAAATACATCAATGATAATTTTCCGTTCTTCTTTCATTGATTCAAGAGCATCAATTGAATTCATTAATATGTTTAAAAATACTTGTCTCACTTCACTTCGATAGCCAACAAGCGGAATTGGATACGGTAAATTCTTTTCAATCGAAACATTCGCATTGACCAAACTCGGATATAAGAATTGTATAATGTCTTGAAACAAGTCATTAAGCCAAAACCGTTCCGATTCATTCCACATTTCTTTTTTCGATACGAGTAAAAATTGCGAAATACGAAAATTTAATTGATCTAATTCATGCGAAATAATATCTAAATACGATAAACTCGGATGATCTGCCTTTAATAATTTGACAAATCCCATAATGGAAGTAAGCGGATTACGAAATTCATGTACAAAACTAGCTGACATTTGCCCTAAAATCGTCAGCCTTTCTTTATGTGTTTCGTTAATATATTGCTGTTTTTCCTCTAAATTCTTCGATATAATTTCCGAGTATTTTAAAACGGTATAATAAATTAATTTGTCAAAACAAGTATGTATTTTTGCCATAATTGGTTTCAATTCACGAGCACTAACATCTAATTCACACATCGCTTCGAAAAGTTCATTTCTTCCCACGTTTGCGTTATAGACAAAATCTCCAATATTCGCATCTGCTCCAGCACGTTCAATAGCAATTTTCTCGCATAACGGTTGAAGATAAGTTATATCTTTATCTTCCATAGTAAGTTCGATAATTAACTCTAGTAAATCCTCTCCATTTTGAACTACTTCTAGTTTAAATGGATCTTTTTCGGAAATTATCATTTTGTTTTTCCAGTTCTCTACGAATTGGTGCCTATTGTTTTTCAAGTGTGAACAAAATATTTCTTTAATATCCTTATCGATTGGAAAAACCTCCATTCCCTCCATTTCCATACGACGAATACCCTTTATATTTTGAATATTAACACAAAAAATACGATTCGTTAATAGATTTTTGTCACATTTTGTTAATTTCTGTTGATAAAATTAATTTTTTCTTTCTTATTTAACTAATTGTATTCACATACCCTTTTTCCTTCACATATTTTCATTATTTCCGTAGTCAAAATGACTTTTTTTGCATCATTTTTAATTCTTGCGTACAATAGAAAATGAAAGGTGTGAAAAATATGGTAAATAAAAATGTGGAAGATTATCTCCAAGAAGGCATTTACGGCCAAAAGCAAAACAAACCAGAAGAACGTAATATGTATTTAACTACATTACGTGAGCGTGTAGAAATCGCTTTAACAATCGGTCAAGTAATGCAAAGTAATGTATATTCTGAAGTGGCAAGTAGTATGCGCCCTTCTCAATCATTACAAATATTCCTAAATGGTGGCATTGCTTACTCACATTTATCAAAATACATTAAATTAGCAAATGAAAAAAATGTTCCCTTTACAATTGTACAAAATAAAGGAACAGAAACACCAATCGGTTTAGTACTATCTCATAGCACCGCTGTAGACAAAGAGCATATTTATGTAGAAGATACTATTTTTAAACAAGAAATGAAGTAAAAGGTACACTTAATTAAATAGTAACTAGAAACGTAAAAAACACTAAAAAAACGAGTATGGAATCGTAAACATTTTCCTACTCGTTTTTTAGTGCAATGTTTAAGTTCTATATGCTTTATTTTTTAATACATACTAATTTCATTTCTGTCATTTCTTCTATTGCATATTTAATTCCTTCACGCCCCGTGCCACTTTCTTTCACACCACCATAAGGCATATGATCTACTCTGAACGTTGGAATATCATTAATCATGACACCACCAACCTCTAACTCATCGATTGCACGCATTGCTTTAAATAAATTATTTGTAAATACTCCTGCCTGTAAGCCGTAACGCGAATTATTTACTTGCTCAATCGCTTCATCAAATTCTTTAAATGTATTTACTGTCATGAGTGGACCGAATACTTCTTGACACTGCACTGATACATGATCTGGAACATTTGTTAATACAGTCGGTTCAAAGATTCTTGCATCCCGCTTCTTACCACCGCATAAAACAGTTGCTCCTTCCTTAATTGCTTCTTGAACCCACATATCAATTCGCTCTACATCTTTTTTTGAAATTAAAGCTGATACATCCGTTTCTTCAAGCAGTGGATCCCCAACAACAACTGATTCCATCGCTTTCTTTAGCTTCGAATGAAATTCATGCTTTTTCGTTTCATGTACAAAAACACGTTGTACTGAAATACAAACTTGCCCATTATTAACAAATGCTCCCCATTTTACACGTTCAACTATTTCATCTGTTAACTCTACATCTTCATCAATAATAACAGCAGCATTTGATCCTAGTTCTAACGTAACTCGTTTTAACCCAGCCTTTTGTTTTATTCCGATTCCAACTTTTGGACTTCCGGTAAAAGTAATAGAAGCAACATAATCATTTTTAACGATTGCCTCACCAACCGTGGAGCCAGGACCAGAAATGATATTTAAAGCTCCATTTGGCAATCCTGCCTCTTCAAATAACTCAACTAATGCATAAGATGATAATGGCGTTTGATCAGCTGGCTTTAACACAACTGTATTTCCGGCAGCAATTGCAGGTCCAACTTTATGCGCAACTAAATTTAATGGGAAATTAAATGGGGTAATAGCCCCTATAACCCCAATCGGCTTTCGGATTGTATATGCAATACGCCCATCCGCACCAGGTGCGGCGTCTAATGGCAATGTCTCACCATATATACGCTTCGCTTCTTCAGCTGCAAATTTGTACGTTTGAACAGTACGATCTACTTCTCCCCTTGCAGCACGTATTGGTTTTGCAGCTTCTTTTGCAATAATCTCTGCAAATTCTTCTCTTCTTTCATCCATTTTTTGTGCAACCTTCTCTAAAATAGTCGCACGATCATATGCAGATAATTTATTCATTTTTGTCATTGCATTTTTTGCAGCAGTAACAGCCTCTTTTACATCTTCTTCCGTTCCTTGTGCAATTTCTGCTAATGTTTCTTCAGAATATGGTGCGTATAATGGTTTATACGTGTTTACAGATTTCCAATCTCCGTTTATATATAAATGCTTTTTCATACTTCTTCTCCTTCCAAATATATGTATACAACAATACTTCACCTAGTGAAAGGTCTGACTTATGTCATTGTATCATAGCCCCTATTCCTCAAAAAACATTATGCTCAAAAAAACTCTGCTATATAGCAGAGTTTACGAGCTAATTTGCTCTTGTAACGAAATTTGTTTTTCATCTTCTAAAATAACAATCGATTCTACTATCTTTGTAACTTCTAATCTTTTTATATAATGTCCATCTAATTCTTTCACACAAAACTTATAATTTTCAATTTCAATGAAATCCTCTTCAGCAATCTCTATATTCTTCGTTAAAATCCAACCACCGATTGTATCAACACCATCATCATCAATCCCTAAACCAAATAACGTATTCACTTCACTAACAAGTACTTTTCCCTCTAGTATCGTCTTCGTTTCACTAACTTGTTGAATTTCTGGCTGCTCATCCGTATCAAACTCATCCTGAATATCTCCAACAATTTCTTCCAAAATATCTTCAACAGTAACAAGTCCAGATGTCCCACCATATTCATCTATCAATATAGCAATATGTGTTCTTTCTTTTTGCATTTTTAAAAACAAATCATGAATTGGAATAGAATCGATAACTAAAATAATTGGTCTCATATATTGCTCTACTGTATTCTTATTAACAGCTTTATGTTGTACAAACTCAGTAAAAATATCTTTAAAATTCACAAAACCTATTACGTGGTCTTTGTCGCCATCAACAACTGGATACCTTGTATATTTTTCGCGAGACATTTTTTGCAAAGCTTCTTCAGCGGGCATTTCTTTACTTATAATATTCATTTCAGTTCGAGGTACCATTATTTCTTTTGCAATCCGATCATCAAATTCAAAAATTTTATTTACATATTTATATTCAGATTGATTAATCTCACCATTTTTATAACTTTCTGAAACTAACAACCGTAATTCTTCTTCTGAATGAACCTCATCATGCCCCTTCGGCGGTTTCAGCCCTAGCAGCTTCGTAATGATTCGAGCTGAACCATTTAATAGCCAAATGAATGGGAATGCAATACGATAAAAGAAAATTAACGGCTTAGAAACAAGCAAACTCACTTGTTCAGATTTTTGAATTGCAAATGTTTTTGGGGCCAATTCCCCTATTACAACATGTAAAAAAGTAATTAACAAAAATACTAAAGTTACAGCAAAAATGTCTGCTAGTTGAGTAGAGATATTCCAATTTGCAAAAAGCGTATCAAACATTTGCTTTAACGCAGGTTTACCAAACCACCCAATTCCTAAAGCTGTAACAGTAATTCCTAGCTGACAAGCAGATAAATATTCGTCTAAGTTTGTAATGACTGTTTTGACCGATGTTGCACGATTATTTCCTTCTGCAATTAAATAGTCAATTCGTGAACTTCTCACTTTAACAATTGCAAATTCTGCTGCAACGAAAAATGCCGTTAAGGCAATTAAAACAATCACTATACTTATACTATATATGTCCAAATACTTTTCCTTACTTACATTGTAAGCAAGGAAGCCACCTCCTACTTAATTTTATTCAAGTGAAGTAAGCATTCTAATACTCTAACAAAATTCTACATTAGCAACCACCTTTTTATATATTATATGCATACATAAAAAAGATATTTATCATTATGATAATCTAATTCATTTACACTAGTCAAATCATTCTAAATGTTACGATAAAACATTTTTATTTAAACAAACTATTCTTCTTAACTCAATTTCGTGAAAAAACACTTTCTTTGCCGATTCCACACTTCTTTTGTCGCACTAGAAGGGAACTTACTTCATAGCTCGAAATCATTCAACAGGATATATATAGGAGGGATTATTTTGGAATATAAAACACCATTTATCGCAAAAAAATTAGGTGTTAGCCCAAAGGCTGTTGTCCGGATCGCGCAACAATTAAATCTTACGATAGAAAAAAATAAATATGGTCACTTTATTTTCACACAAGATGATGTCGATCAAATGTTAGAACACCATCTATTTCAAATAGAGCAGTCTCAAAATCCTCAACCTACTCAAAAGACTTCCTCAAATGAGGTTGAAGAATTAAAAACTCAAGTCAATACAATTGTTCAAAACATATCATCGAATGATTTTGAACAATTAGCTGATCAATTAAACACTATTACGAGAAGACTCGATCGAATGGAAGAACAAATGCAAGATAAGGCAAATGATGTCGTCACGTACCAACTTTTACAACACCGTCGTGAAATGGAGGAAATGTTAGAGCGAATTCAAAAGTTAGAAGCTGCCCTAACGAAAGAAGAACCCATTTATATTACTCCTGATTCAAAACCAACATACGAACGAGAAAAGAAACCTAAGCGCCGCAAAATGATTTTTAGTATATTTGGATTATAATTTTTAGACCCTTATTAAAATAATAAGGGTCTTTTTTAATGAAGAGTTATATCCTATAAAAATATTATTCTCTTTATTATACATATTCACTTCGTTTTATTTTGTTAACATAATATTTTTACTGTATTCTGCAATTAATGCCTGTGCATGAGCATTCCCTTGAATCACATCACGAAATTCTTTTAAAGAATATAAATGCGTAACCCCTTTTCGAGCATGAATTCTTACTGGTACACCTTGTAAAGTATCATGAAACTGAAATGGATTATCTATCGGTTCAATTGGAAAACCGAGTGTAAGTAAATACATATACATTCTTTTTGTTACTGCTGCAATGTACCATTCAGCTTTTGTTTCTAACGCATGTATAAATAAAATAGCTGTTAGCCTTTTAAAATGTCCTCTCCCACGAGACGTTTTCGAAATACTTAACTTGCCTATTTCATACACATTCTTCAAATCTTTTACTAAATCATTTTTAGAAAACGGATAGAAAAACTCAGAATTTGATTGTTCAGGTACCGTATACTTAATACATTCTACTGTACCAATAGGATGTTCATCTTCTATTAATAAAAATCGTGATGGATTTAAATTACGTTCTACGAACATTAAGTTTCTTTCTTCACAAAAATCTCCCCATAGTTGCTCGAACCCAAAATGTTCTTCCTTTGTTTGAACACGCTGGAACATATTTAACCGCCTTTCCCATCGTCGCTCTGTTTTTGATAACGCTTTCACTATCTATCATATAAGAACAAATCTTCGTATGCAACTAAAAATATTTATGACTTATTATATTCTGCAAAATGAATTAGATTCCAATTTAATCGACTTTTATCCCGCGCTCACATTCCTTTTAATAACACATTTGTATCACTTTTCAAATCTAAATTACAATATGTTTCTTTCCATACAGCATATAATTCTTCTTAATCTAAAAAAATCCTTTATGAAAAAGGATTTCTTTTACTTCTCAATGCTTTTTAACCACTTTTCAAAAATTTGTACCATCCCATGTTTTCCAGCTAATTTCTCTTCCCCTTGTTTCGTCTTATATGGATATAACTGCAAGAAAACACCGCATCCAGACTCAATTTTTTTACTATGCATATGGCTTCCTGGATATACACAAATGACTTCATAAATTGACCTTCGATAATAGACTCGCTTTCCATCCTGTTCTTCTACATACTTTATAGACCAATACTTATACATTTGCTCAGTTGCTTTCGTATTTCCAACGTGCTGAAAAATATTGTACATTGGACTATACTTCACTTCAATAATAATAGAAGATTTATATACGTATTTCCCATCTTCTTTTACATAACAGTCTAAGCGAATATCTGGCTTCTTCGTATCCTCACCATTGTAAAAATTACTCCCTTTACTTAATGCAATAAGAGGATGTGTTTCAATTAAGTCATTAAATGCGACATGCACCTTTATATCATCTCGTTGTAAAACTACTGTCGTTCCATCTTGTAATCCATCTACATAAAAATGTTCTTGTATTTGTTCACGAATGGAATTTCTAGCCTCAAAACCAATTTGCTCTAAAATTGAAATAACGATAAAAAAAGCGTAATATTCATACACTAAAAACGTTGGCTTATTAACAAATAATAACGATGGAGATTGATCCGTATATTGCGGGAGTACTTCTAAATGATGTAGTAATTGTTGATGTGGTATCGGTAAATCATGTAAGTTCATGTTACTCGTTTCAGTAACTTCCCTCCAAAACGAGGAGTGCATTAATATTTGAAAGTATTGTACATTTTCATGAACAATATGCGCCAATATTTTATATTCTTGTATTTTCATTGAGCTCTTTCGTAAATCAGCTTCTTTTAGTAAATGTATATTTTTATATTTTTGCTTCTCTCTATCGGTTACTGATCCATTACGCTCAATTGTTTGTATAATCGTTTTTACGGCTTGAAACTCTTCTGATTTTTTCTTTTTCTCTCTTTCTAATATTTCAATTGTTTGACGTAAAAAACTTTTAGCTTCAATTAAATAATGATGAAATTGCATCGCTTTATATTTAAGAAATGCATTTTCCTTACTATTTTTTTGTTCCATAAACTTACGATTATAATGTTTTGCATAAGGTTTTCTTTCTGCCACTATCGTTCCTTTTCTTGTTGGCTTTCTCTCTTTTCCTTCCCATTTATATGCATTTATAAATTTTGAGCTTGATTCTATTTTCTTAAAGATTTGCTTTATCATCTTCATTTTTTGGGGTAACTTTCTAAGCAACACTAAATAAGAAGAATCCTCAATATCGCTAAGTGCAGAGAAAGTCTTTTTATAATAACCTCTATCCAAAATCAACTCATTTAAAATTGACTTCACATAGTCTTGAATCATTTCAAATTGATCATCAAAAAAGTTTTTCGGTACGATTTGAAAAGCGCCATAATACGTTGTATCTTCTAGACGCACTTCAAAATGGTATAAACCACAGCGCCATGGATAAAAGAATTCTGTTTTCCCATGCTCATATATTAATACTCTTTGTTTTTTTTCATTTATTTCATATTGAGCCTCTTTTATATTTTTCTGTCCCTCATATACTTTATTCCATATAAAAGTAATATTCATTGGAATTTCATAATTGTACTGCAATCTAATTGGTTTTAATTCTTGTACTTTATAAATACATTGAACTAATGCTGTAGTAGATGTACAAAGACGATTCAATAAAATATAATCTCCTTTCCCCTCATTTCCAATGATTAACTTTAATACAAAAGGGAGCGTTTCATTCGTATCAACGATTTTTGTTTCGTAACGCCCTTCATTTTGCATATCCATACAGCTCCAGTTCCCTACGTTTTTCTCGTATATATGCTAAAGAGTGTTCAAATGTAGATACTCTGTTTGCAAGTGCAGATTGCAAAAGAGGTACTAAGATCGCTCCCCTTTTTGCTTCTTCAGAAAGTAAAGAACCAACCATCATTTCGGTCCCTCTAATTTTCGTCAATACACGCTGCTTTATTTGTAAATCAAACCCCTCTTCTCTACTGATCATATAGGTATGGTTATTTTGGAACGGTATGTTTTGCAAATAAGTCGCAATTGCATTTGCACATCGGAAAGAAATTCCCTTAGACGCATCATGTGATGACAATACGACATGCAACTTATCTAATAGCTCTAATTCTTCTTCAGAAAACACTTCAATCATCGCTTTATTTCTCATCCAATTTATCCGAAATTCTCCTGCTGTTACTTTCAAAGGTGGGTGTAATACGACTTTCCCCTGTTCCATGCCCATCTCACAAAACGGGATTTTCTGTAACGTTATTAAGTTCGTTCGGTCTAATAATCGATCAGAGAGCTCTTTCGTTGTTTCATCAAAATTCACAGTACCTACAAATATAATATTTTCTCCAATTTCAATTGTTGACGGAATTGAATTCTCTATGTCCTGTACACCCTCATACAAGTTTAAAATACGATTTTTTGTTTCAAGTTGAAGAACAGATAGAAACGGAGTAAACCAATGCTCAATATGAGACATGTTCATTTCATCAAAAACGATTATATACAGTTGATTTGGATTTTCTTTCGCCTTCATTAACGTCCTAACTAACTTCGTTTCACTTTCAATAAAAGTACCATTTGGATGAAGGTAACCAAGTAAATCATGTGGTTCTTGATACGATGGCGAAATTGGAATCCAAACCAATTCTTCTCCATACTGTAATCCTAATGCTTCTGCATAAGTTTGCACAAAACGCGATTTCCCAACGCCCGGTATACCACCAAGAATTGTTAACATATTTGTTTTTACACTTATATGGAAATTATAAATATCCGTTTCATCCAAATATAGCCCTTTATTACGCACCATACTTTGTACATACTGCAAAAAGGAAGATTCACGCTCATCCCATTCCCATTCATCTTTTTGCACTTTTATATCTTCTACTTCAACTAGCTTACCTTCTTCATGCATTCGTTTCTTTAATTGCTCATACACATGATCACTTACAAAATACAATTGATCTTCTACCGCTATTTCTACATACTTCGTCCAATCACTGCAGTTTATATATTTACATTCCCGATTCTGTTCAAAATATGCGATTGAGCTAATTGATGACTTTAAGGATATGTTTCCATACAGTCTTCCATCGTGCCACAATAATTCAGGAGGCTCAAAGTCCTTCGGAAATTTAGGCATTAGGAATGATAAATAACCATTGCTAAGTTTTCGTTCTAAAGACTCTCTTTTTTTATTATTTGTAACTTTAGGTGCCGGAATCATTTTATAGCTACTTGCTATTTCTTTCGGTTCTTCTGTACATATTAACTCCACGTATACATTTCCTCTTTCATAATAAAGACGAAACATCACTAATTGCTTTTCTAATTTTCTCTTCTTTAATTCCGAAAAGATTTTTTCATTCTTTTTATTGCTACATAACCCTTCAAATACATATGGTTCATTTGCAAATTGTTCCTGTAAAGTGAATGGTATTGGCGATAAGCATTGTACAAAGAAATTCTCTCCACTCTTCTCTTTTTCAGCTTTTGTAAATTTCCCTAAAAATCTCATATAGTACATTCGTTTTATAAAACTTGGCTGAAGAGCTTTATGTAATTTCACCTTAGTCACCTTCTTTTTTCATACTATTCTTAGTGTATGAAAGAAACGAAAAACTAGAAATAAAAAACCTGACGTTATCCGCCAGGTTCAAAATTAAAACGTATATTAATGAGAAGGAAATGCTTTTTTCTCTTGTAAAATTGCATTATGAGCAATTTTCATTTTAGCAAGTACGTAACGTAATCGATCTTCAGCGTTTTCATCTTTACTTTTTTGCAATTCCGCCAAATTTTCAACAGAACTAGCTAAATTCTCAATGACTCCTCTCAGTTCAGGATGATGATTAAAAAAAGATTCTTGCACTAATACTTTCCTTAACTCACTAGCTAAATCAATTATTCTAGACAACTGTTCTTTTTCTTCCATTCTCATCCCTCCTGAATATCTTATGTAGTAAATATTCTCTAAACAAAGAAAAAAGCCCTTTAAATGAAAAGGACTTTTTACATTTTTATATTTCCAGTTAATAACATATACAGTGATGTGATAGCCGCAATAATAATTGCCCACATCACATATTTCTCTGCACCTGCAAAGCAACGGTTCCCTTGTTCTTTTCTTGCAAACGTGTAAACAATAATTCCAATTCCATACACAATTGAAACGAGTAGTAAATTCTTTAAACCAGCTGCGTAAAGAAGCCATACAGAGTAAATAGAAGCAATTAAAGCTAACGCTCCGTTTTTTAATTTAGCGTCTTTTAGCTCGTTTGTAATGACTAATTTAAATTGGAATAACGCTGATAATAAATATGGTAATAAAATTGATGTTGATGCAATGAAATACATAATTTGATATGTTGATTCTGAAAACAGAACGATGATAAATATAATTTGGGCAACACCATTTGAAATCCATAATGCCATGTGCGGTGTTTGCTTTTTATTTGTTTTCGTAAAAACTTTAGGAAATACGCCATCTTTTCCTGCTACATGAGAAATTTCAGAAACAAGTAAAAACCAGCCAATTAATGTACCGACAAGTGAAGCAACTAACCCGATGTTAATCGCAACTGCACCCCATGGACCAACAACATGCTCTAATACATGTCCCATTGACGGGGTTTCTAACACAGAAAGTTCGCTTCTTGTCATCGCTCCCATTGACAGAACAGAAATTAAAATATAAATGGACATTACTAAAATAAGTCCCATTACTGTTGCCTTACCAACATCTCGGCTATTCTTCGCTCTTCCGGATAATACAACCGCTCCTTCAACTCCAATGAAAACCCAAAGTGTTACAAGCATTGTATTTTTCACTTGACCAAGTATAGCGGAAAGTGAGAGCGTTCCTTCTCCCCAAAAATCATGTGTAAATGTATCCCAGCGAAAGGCTGTTACCATAACAACAATAAATAATACGATTGGAACCAATTTCCCTATCGTTGCAATAACATTCATAATAGAAGCTTCACGGATTCCAAATAAAATTAGAAAATGAAGTGTCCATAATAAAAGTGATGCCCCAACGATAGACGCAACATTATTTCCTCCTTTGAAAATTGGAAAGAAATAACCTAATGTACTAAACAGTAACATAATTGTTGCGACATTACCTAAGATTCCTGCTAGCCAATATCCCCAAGCACTATTAAATCCAATATATTCACCGAAACCAGCACGTGCATAACTATAAATTCCACCTTCAAGTTCCGGTTTTTGTCTTGCTAACGTTTGATATACGAGCGCAAGTGGAATCATTCCCATCGCTGTAATACACCAGCCAATTATTATTGCGCCACTGTTTGCTCCTACTGCTAAATCATGCGGTAAACTAAAAACACCGCCACCAACCATTGTTCCAACTACTAATGCGATTAACGGAAAAAATCCTAACTTCTTTTCTATTTGTACCACCCCATCTGTCATTCTAGGTGTTATGTTCGTTCAACTATTAAAGTCACCTTTTTCTCTAATAGACGTTTCTCTTATATTTTTTCAGGAAAACATTACTTATTCTAAAAGAAAATGAGCAAAAATGGAATACTTTTTTGAAAAAATGTATAAGTATGCACAAAAAAACCGCTCATTTTGTAATGAACGGTCATTTCAAACATATAAATTTGTATATTTCTTGTAAATTTAACGAAGTAATTTCTCTTTTTGTAAAAATTGTTTTGCGACTTCTTCACTATTTTTACCATTTACGTTAACTTCATAATTCATTTTTCGCATTTCTTCATCTGTAATCTTTCCAGATAATTTATTTAATACCTTTTCAAGTTCAGGATATTTCTTTAACGTTTCTTTTCTTAATAATGGTGCTCCTTGATAAGGTGGGAATAACCCTTTATCATCTTTTAGCACTTTTAGTCCGTATTGCTCCAATTCACTATCTGTTGAATATGCATCGATTACGTTAACATCTCCAGATTGAATTGCGCTATAACGCAACTTCGGCTCCATCGTTTTAATATTTGAAAACTTATAGTTATATAATTTTTGCATTCCTTTATAACCGTCTTCACGATCAGCAAACTCTAATGTAAATCCTACTTTAGCATTTTGTGCAATATTTCCCAAATCAGAAATTGTATTTATATTATTTTGATCTGCTATTTTTTTCGGCATAGCTAGTGCATATGTATTGTTATACTCCATTGGCTTCAACATAACCATATTATATTTCTTTTCCATTCCAACGCGAGCCTGATCATATACTTCATCACGATTTGTGCTCTTTGGTTCTTCTTTCACGAAAGTAGATAATGCTGTTCCTGAAAATTCTGGGTATATATCTACTTCCCCTGATTTCAACGCTTCAAATACAAATGCTGTTTTTCCAAGACCTGGTTTTAATTGTACGTGTAAATCGGTATCTTGTTCAATAAGCTGCTTATACATTTGAATTAAAATTTCAGGTTCTGATCCAAGTTTGCCCGCAATAACAATATCTTTCTTTTCTGTACTCCAAAGAAATGGAGAAGCAATCATTACTACAACTATACATATCGTCAATATAACACGCTTAGAAGAGCGTTTCGGTCGTTCAAGTATGCGAAGTACTATATCAAAGAATAAAGCGAGTAACGCGGCTGGTACGGCCCCTAAAATGATAAGTGCATGATCATTTCGATCTATACCTAATAATATAAGCTTACCTAGCCCACCAGCACCAATGAGAGCTGCTAATGTAGCCGTTCCAACAATCAATACCATCGCTGTACGAATACCGGCCATAATGATAGGCAATGCAAGAGGAAGTTCTACCTTCCACAACCTTCTCCAACTATTCATCCCCATAGCTCTCGCCGCTTCTATTAGTGATTCATCTAATTCCCTTATTCCTGTATATGTATTTCGTAAAATAGGTAATAGTGCATACACAACTAATGCGATAATCGCTGGAAGTTTTCCAATTCCTACTAACGGAATTAATAGTCCAAGTAATGCAAGTGATGGCACTGTCTGCATTACTGCAGAAGTTCCTATTATAAATTCAGCCATTCGTTCTTTTCTTGTTAATAAAATGCCAAGTGGCACCGCTATAATTACTGCAAAAAATAATGAAATAAGCGATATTTGTAAATGCTCACTTAATGCAGTTAGTAATTCTATTTTTCGTTCTTGGAACGTTTGTATAAAATTAGTCACTGTTTAGCCTCTTTCCTTCATTTGTTCAACAATGTAATTGACAATATGACGACTTGTTAACGCTCCAATATATTGACCATTTTCTTCAACTGGAACGACCTCCTCATCACGCACACGAACTAACGCTTCTTGTAAAGAAGCATGTAATGATAGTGCCTGCCCTTCTAATTGCACACTTTCGTCAAGCGGCAATACATCTGCTACACTTTTCCCCTCATACCAAGTTCGTCCACGATTTCCAATGAACTCCTCTACAAATTCATTTTTCGGATTATGTATAATTCCTTCTGGTGTATCAAGTTGAACAACTTTTCCTTCTTTCATAATACAAATGCGATCTCCAAGTGATAATGCTTCTTGCATATCATGTGTTACGAACACGATTGTTTTTTGAATCTTTTTTTGCAACTGTACAATATCCTTCTGAAGCTGTTCCCTACTTAACGGATCTAGCGCACTAAATGGTTCATCCATAAGAACGATTTTCGGGTTTGCGGCTAATGCTCGCACGACACCGACACGTTGTTTTTGTCCTCCTGATAATTCATCAGGCATACGATCTCGATATATATCCGGATCTAATCCAACCATATGTAACAAGTCATCGACGCGTGCTTTTATGTCCTTTTTGCTCCATTGCCTCATTTCAGGAACAACTGCAATATTTTCAGCGATTGTCATATGAGGAAATAAAGCAATCTGTTGCAACACGTATCCTATATCCCAACGTAATTCGTTTATATTATATTGTTGAATATCTTTTCCATCGATTAAAATCGATCCTTCAGTCGTTTCGATTAAACGATTAATCATCTTCATTGTCGTTGTTTTCCCACAACCACTCGGACCGATGAGAACGAAAAATTCTCCCTTTTTAATTTCTAAATGCAATGAATCCACTGCTTTCGTGCCATCTTCATACGATTTTGACACATGATTAAATTGAATCACAAACACAACTCCTTTACTGTTGTTTCCTTTATTTTGATGGAATATGGCATTCATTTCAAATGATACGCTTTTAAATTAAAAAAGAGCTCGCATTTGAGCTCTAACGGTCGAACAATATTGTTTTCATAATAGCAGCATATTCGCGAACATACATTTTTCTCTTAGAACGCATTGGCGTCTCAGCAGCTAGTGCCTCCATCTTCATGCCTAAACGCTTTGCAATTATTTTTGTTCGATATAAATGATACGTATTACTTACAACTACCGCATGTTTCACATTATATAAATCCATACTAAATTTTAAGTTTTCATACGTATTTGTAGATTGATCTTCTATTAAAATACGACTCTCATCTATACCGTGTACCATTAAATAATTTCTCATGCTGTGAGCTTCCGGTATATCTTCATCTTCTCCTTGACCACCTGAAACAATTACTTTCGCTTCAGGATGGGAAAATAAATACTCCAACGCTACATCCAAACGATTTTGAAGAGATAAAGACGGTCTATCTCCAAATAACTTTGCACCCAGTATAAGAACGTACGGAGAGTGATAGCTCAACTTTTCACGAGCAACTTTGTTCATTCGAAAGGTCATATAAAGGATGTATAGTGGCGGTAATAATAAAATCATAAGAAAGATCCATTTGTTCATAAATAAGTATTCACTCCCTTTCTTGTTATTATATAGAAAAAGAAAGGGAGGCAGAAGTGTTTTTTCAAACGATTGATTTATTAGAAACATGCGCCGCTACTTTACGTTGTGATAGTACATAATAAATAGCGATTCCTAATGAGAAGATCAATATGCAGCTTAATACGTAAAACGGCAGCATGACTCCGACTTTAGATACACCCGCTGTAAACAACATTAATAATAAAATTCGTATTCCAGTACCAATTAGGCGAAATAAGCTGTCTACACGTCCCATTACTTCATTTGGAATTTCCTCCATCATCAATACATTTCTCGCCACTCTTGTACCCGCATTTCCAACTGCATGAAAAATTGCAAGTCCATATAAGAAAATTACGGAAGGTTCAATAATCATTACGGTAATTGAAATTACATAAATGAACATCGTCATAACGATTGAAACTTCTGTTTTTACATATTTCATTATGAGTGGAATACAGATTCCTGCAACAACCGCTCCAACACCGTACATCATCCCCTCTATTGCGTATACAGAGGCATTGGCTTTAAGTATATCCGAAATATAAACTGGTATTAAATAATTTGCCATCATGACACCTATAAACGGCATATAAGTAGCCAGTAAGAACCAAAAGAGCTTAGGACGTTTTTTCATAAAGTGAATTCCTTCAAACAATTGCTTCTTAAATGTTATTTTTCTTTTCACTTCTTTTTTCTTTACGTACGGTATACATAAGAAAAGAAAAAATGCTCCAGCAAAAGTTAACATGTCTACTAACAAAATCCACTTCAAAGATACAATTTCAATTAAGAAGCTCGCGGCCGCTCCAGAAATAACTTGTGTTAACTGTCCTTGTATTTCCATCGTTCCACTTAAACTTTTATAATGTTCTGCTTGAAATATCTCTTGGTTGAACGCAAATATTGTAGGATAAAATAATAAATAGTAGAATGATCCGGCTATATAAATAAGAATATAGTGAATAGAATGATAAGGTTGCCCAGCAAATCCCCATATAACCATTATTCCGATTACGGCTATTCCGATTCCTTCATTACATAGCAATAAAGATTTTCTTGAAAAACGATCAATACTTTGCCCAATGAATGGTGTTAATAAAAACATAATGAGGGTTGCAATGATAGAAACATAACCAAATGTTGTCTCTCCTCCACTCTCTTTAATTAACAGCCAAGGAATCGTTATCATAACAATTCCGGAACCAATAGCAGATAGACTATTGGCCCCTAGAATGTAATACAAGCGAGAATCATGATAAAGTGAGGACATATCACTCCACTCCTAGTTGCTTTTTCACCTCTTTATATACGCTCATATATGCTTTTAATTCTTTAACTACATCATGAATTAATGGTTTGGCATCTTCCCCAAGTTCACCATCTTGCACATGTAATCCATCAAGCACAACTTGTTTTGGAATGGCATTTGCATAAACACCTCTAGCGACCGTTCGCATGCTGTTTAATGCATTTATTCCACCTTTACCGCCACCAGCAACCGCTAACAACGCAACTGGTTTATGAATAAATTCACTACTACTTAAGTAATCTAAAGAGTTTTTCAGCGCACCGCTCATCGCATTATGATATTCTGGTGTACATAATACAACCCCATCCGCAGCTTTCACTAACGTTTTCAATTTTTTTACTGCCTCTAAATCACGTTGTGACTCTTCTCCATTGTATAAAGGTAACTCCTCAATTGCTAAATCATATAATTCCCCTTCAAATTGATCCGCAATATATTTTGCCACCACGCGAGTTCTACCAAATTTTCTTGGTGTACCGTTAATAACGACTAGTTTCATGATTATTTCTCCCCTTTGTTTTCAAGTTCTACTTGTATATTATCAGAAATTTCTATACAAAACACAATATAAAGAGTTAACTTGTTTCATAAAATAGTATGATAAACAAAAAAGAACTCATACTTTCGTATGAGTTTCGCACAATTACTTCGTTTCATCTCTCAGACTCAATGTACCTAAACTTTCATTTGCTTCAAAATGATTATATGCTTTTTCCGCTAATTTTTTCCGTTCTTCTGGTAATTCTATATATTTCATTACGTTTTCAATTATTTTTTCGTACGGAGTAAATACAATTCCCGGCCACTCTACCTCATCTTCTGGATTACTATTTTCGGAAATAATAAATTTCTTATTTGCGACTGCATAAGACACGCGAGGTGTTTCAAGAATTCCTGATAAGTAAAAATGAACATTTAATATAATTTTAGCTCTAGCAATCAATTCATTTCTAACAATTCCCCACGCATTATTTTTAAAAACTATATTTAAATTTGGGGCAATCGCTTTTAGATGATCAAAAATAGCTTGCCGCCTCGGATTAAGGGCACCTATAAACAGAATATCAATATCTTCAGTAATCTCATCTTCAAATGCATCTTTTTTTATTTCCAAAGTTGGAGCATAGTTCATTTTTACATGTTTTATTTCTTTTCCTACCCCTTTTTGTTTTAGCCATTCTATATTTTGTTTACTATAATCCCAAATCACTCTATCTTTTAATAATATTAAATAAAGGGGGTGCGCATATGGACTTCCTTCGTATAGCTGTTCTAAATTATAAATAATTGCATCTTTCGGAAGAAGATTCGGGTTATATGCGTATGTATGTGCTCCAAAAACAACTGTATTCTTTACATTTTCCAGTATTGTTTCTGATATAATTACTGTATTTCCCTCCTGCTCCAACCGCCACTTTAAAGCTCGCGCAACATCTATGAAACTACCGTATGTCTTTGGGCATATAAAAAGACAATAATCATATTCTTTATTCAAATAAGCTTCCATTAATTTTAAATTATTTTTATATAAATCTACATCCGGATGTTTAAGTACTAACTCATTTGCATGTTTTCTTGCTACTTTATATAATCCAGCATAATAAGCAGCGATGCATCTTCTTAATTCGATTCTTTCACGATGTTCATCTAATACATCCATGTTTAAAAGAAGATTTGCGATACAATACGCTTTTAAATGATCACGATCATAATAATAGTCTAGTAGTGGCATCAATTCTTCATACGTATTTCCATGCACCGATTCTCCTAGTTCAATCGCCCATCGCATTAATTCCATGATTACTCCACTACTCCTTTAACCGAAAATGTATTTAATAAAATTTCGCATTATTCTCTACTACATTTGCTATATGAAATGGAATCTCTTCTTTAATCGATTCCAAATACTTTTGCGACACGGCCCCTAAATGTTTTTTATGAGGTATATAGAAAGCACTAATAGAAATTTCATAGTCAAATAAGTAATCATACACATGATAATCTACAAATAGAAGATCATCCTTTGGAAAAGGAATTTCCTTCCCTTGCAGAGCATACATCAAAGCAATATTGTTTTGAGATCGTAATCGATACAACCTTGCAAGTTGGTATAATGGTTCAGCTCGAGTTGGTCTATATTCCCACGCTTTTTGAAAATAAAAAACAGCTAATGCTAAATATTGCTCTTCTTGCCCTTTAACATTTTCTTTTTCATCAGCATCTGTCACTTCATTTTGTTTATTTGCTGAACGATTTGCTAACTGCTCATAACAAAATCCTATTCGCAATAACGAATAGAATACCTCTTCAACCCACCCCCCTGCTTCCACTCGTTTTTTATACCATTTAATCGAATCTTCAAATTGACTTAAATGAAAATAAGTCTGGGCTAAATAAAATAAATATCTTATATGCAAATCTGGCGTTGTTTCTGGGTCATTTATCCCCTGTAACAACAACCTCTCATCTCTTTCAAATTTATCAGCTTTACTCCCCCCATCTCCGGGATCATTCACGACAAGAGTCTCTAACCGATCTACCCTCGTATTGTAATTCGCTCCAACTTTTGAACGATCTATATCCCAATACTCATGAGTAACACCGACAGATTTCCATGGTAAAGAAGCTTTTAATAGACGTGTAAGCCAATATTTAATATGAACATCATATTGCAATGTAAGATAATGATCTTCCGTTAAGCTCGTTTTATCGAAATTCGGATCAACCTCTAAAATCATATCCGCATCTAATATTAATAAATAATCCGCTTCTGGATATGTTTTTTGCGCTAATGAAACTGCTAAGCTTCTGTTATAACCAAAGTTTTTAAACGGCTCATGATGAACTGTCCCAGGTATCTCATTTTCCTTACACCAATTTTCTATAATTTCAGGCGTATTATCCGTCGATCCAGTATCACAAATAGAAACATAATCTACAATTGATTTTGTTGCATTTAAACATCTTTCCATAATTCTAGACTCATTTTTGACAATCATACAAAGACATAACTTTTTTTCTTCCTTTACAGACTTCACTTGCTCATTTCCCATTTAACCACCTCATATTTTATTAACACGCTCTTCTCATATGTAACAACATTTTTTAGCTATACTGATGACATAAGCACCCTTTTACTATTTATGAAAACTTCATTTTATTTATTCTTACTTTTATGTTGGGACATATTTCATGCTTCGCTTTATATTTGATACAATCAATACAAAAAAACATAATACGGGAATCCGTACATTTCAAAGTCTAAGAGGAGGTTATATTTTGTTGGATTACATTTGGCTAAATGACAAATCACCAATTTTAGAACAACTACCAAGTAATTTTAAATCTGCAGCTATATTGCTACATCCATTTGTCCAAATGCCTTTAGGATGGGAAAAGTCTGTGAGAAAAAGACCATATGAGCACATCTATCCTAGCGCTGAAGAAATCATTCACAATGGGAAATCCGTTTCTTGGAAGGAAATGATGTCTTGTAGTGGATTACATTCATACGCAGACCTAGCAATGGCCATGTTGACTTCCATTAGTGTCTTTTCAGAAGAATATAAAAGAGAGGATTTAGCTGAAAAGCTACATTCAAACTTAAAAAAAGATCTTTATTATCCAACAGAAGATTATACGTCTATATTTTTATTACACAAATTACTTAAACTCCTCGGTTCTAAAGGTGCAAAAAATCTATATTTCTCTGAACCAATTCTTGATACAAACGGATTATTACAGGTAAATAATACTACTCCATTAGATATTTGGGACATTAGCAATAATGAGTTAATTATTACTGGAGAAGACAATGAGTATGCGTTTATGAGTATATACGATTCCTTTACAACCTTATTATTAGCTAAAGAAGAAAATATAGAATATATTGTTCAATCAATGAATGTTGAAGCTGTCATTTGTGACAAAAAAACGATGATTGATTGGTATTTTTAAATTAGTAATTTCTTAAACTACAAAAAAAGAAACTTGCGCTTATGCACAAGTTTCTTTTCAAAAACATCCTTATTTTTTTACAACTTCATGTCCACCGAACTGATTACGTAGTGCTGAAACTACTTTTCCATGGAATGTATCATCTTCCTGAGAACGATAGCGCATAAATAATGACATCGCGATTACTGGTGCCGCTGCTTGTAACTCAAGCGCAGTTTCAACAGTCCATTTCCCTTCTCCTGAAGAGTTCATTACACCTTTAATGCCATCAAGTTTAGGATCATCTGCAAATGCTTTTTCAGTTAAGTCCATTAACCAACCGCGGATTACTGATCCGTTCGCCCATACTTTTGCAACATCTTCATAATTGAAATCAAAGTCACTCTTATCTAGTACTTCAAATCCTTCAGCGATTGCTTGCATCATGCCGTACTCAATACCGTTATGAACCATTTTTAAGAAATGACCACTACCAACGCGGCCAGCATAAGAATAGCCATTTTCTACTGCTAAATCTTTAAATAAAGGTTCTAATTGGTCATAAATTTCTTTTTCTCCACCAACCATTAAACAAGCACCGCATCTAGCTCCTTCTACACCGCCAGATGTACCGATATCTACATAATGTAATCCGAAGCTTTTTGCTTCTTCAGCACGGCGTAACGTATCTTTATAGAATGAATTTCCACCTTCAATAACGATATCACCTTCATCTAATAACGGATACACATCTTTTAATACTGACTCTACAACTTCTCCTGCAGGCACCATTACCCAGATCGTACGAGGAGCTTCTAATTCAGCGATCATTTCTTTTAATGTATGACGTGCAGTAATTCCTAGTTTTCCTGCCTTTTCTACAAGCTCTTTATTTACATCGTATACAACTACTTCATGCTTGTCTTCATGTAAGTGTTCAGCTAATGGGAATCCCATTTTTCCTAATCCAATTAAACCTAGTTTCATATTAATCAATCTCCCATTCTATACAAATATATTTAATATCGAAATTAATACAAGTGCTACAACTGATAGTATCGTCTCCATTGCGGTCCATGTTAATAATGTTTCTTTCACAGTCATTCCGAAATATTCTTTAATCATCCAAAATCCCGAATCATTCACGTGTGATAAAATTAATGACCCTGCGCCTGTTGCAAGTGCTAGTAATTCAACATTTACACCAGGTGTACTTGCTGCAATCGGCGCAACAATACCAGCTGCTGTCATCATAGAAACAGTTGCCGATCCTGTTGCAACTCGGATAAGTGCAGCAATTCCCCATCCAAGTAATATTGGTGAAATATGTGATTCTTTCGCCATTTCAGCAATTGTAGTACCAATTCCAGAATCTAATAACACCTTATTAAATGCACCACCAGCACCAATTACTAACAGTATGTTTGCAATCGGCCCAAGGCAATCATTTGTAAATTGTAATACTTTATCTTTAGAAAATCCTTTTGCATAACCAAGGCTAAAGAAAGAATAAATCGTTGCAATTAATAAAGCGACTATTGGATCTCCAATAAAGTGTAACACTTGTGCAAGTTGACTCGTTTTATGTAACGCTACTTCAGCAATGGATGCACCAAGCATAAGAAATACTGGAAGTAAAATAGTAAACAATGTATTTCCGAAGCTAGGAAGTTCTTTCTTCTTATCTCTTTCAATAAATTGCTCCGCTATATCTAATGGTACTTCCTTATGGATACGAGCACCAATCCATTTCCCGTAAAGTGGACCTGAAATAATTGCAGTTGGAAGTCCGACAATTAACGCATATAAAATTGTCTTCCCTACATCTGCTTTAAAAATACCAACTGCCGCCATTGCCGCTGGATGCGGTGGAACAAGTCCGTGTACGACTGACAGTCCTGCTACTAGCGGAATACCGATTGTAATAAGTGATACCCCAGTTTCTAACGCAATTGTAAATACTAACGGAATTAATAGGACAAATCCAACTTGGAAAAATACCGGAATACCTACTAAAAATGCAACGAACATCATCGCCCAGTGAACTCGTTTCTTCCCAAAACGATTAATTAATGTGTTAGCGATCCGTTCAGCACCGCCAGATTCGGCCATCATTTTTCCAAGCATCGTTCCTAGCGCTAAAACTATTGCTAAAAAGCCTAACGTATTACCAAGCCCTAGTTTAATAGAATCAATAATCCCTGGATCTTTTGGTGAAGTTCCAATTAAAGGCATTCCCATTGCCAATCCTACACCAATTGCTGTTAAAATTAATGCGACAAATGGATGCCATTTTACTACCGTAATAAGTAAAAGTAGTATGACAACTGCCGCTAGTACGATCCCAACTACCATTTCTCCCAATCCCCCTATTGTTTACGTTGGAAAGCAGCTATACAATCAAATTCTTCTTTCAAACGATTGTAAAGTCGTTCATACATATAAAACATTTCTAAATATATAGCCGTATTTTCTTTATTCGGTACATGATGATGGACAATATCAATCCAATCCTTTACCTCTTCAAGAGAATCAATTTTTCCTACAGCATATAAAGCAACTGCCGCTGCCCCAAGCGCAGATGCTTCATGACTTTCAGGTACAAGCAATTCTTTCCCCATCATATCGGACAACATTTGTCTCCAAAATGCAGATTTCGCAAACCCTCCTGAAACTCGTATTTCAGTAAGTGGCCCTGTACAGTCCCTGATTGCGAGTGCTACTGAATATACACTCATACAAACACCTTCCATCACTGCACGTATAAAATGTTCTCGCTTATGTTGAAGATTGATTCCAAAGAATGTACCACGAGCATTTGCATTCCAGTAAGGTGCGCGTTCTCCAGATAAGAAAGGTAAAAACAATAGCCCATCCGCTCCAGCTGGTACGCTTTCTGCATATTTAATTAATAAATCATAAGGATCAATTCCGAGCTTCCTTGCAACTTCTTGCTCTGGACTACCAAATTCATCACGTAACCATCTCAGTAATATTCCACCATTATTCGTTGGACCACCGATTACCCAGTGCTCATCTGTTAATGCGTAACAAAACGTTCTCCCTTTCTCATCTGTATTTATATTTGATGAGATTGTTCGAACCGCACCACTCGTTCCAATCGTAATTGCAGCCGCACCCGGTGATATCGCCCCAACTCCTACATTTGCAAGAACCCCATCACTTGCTCCGATGACAATTGGTGTCTCTGCACTTATCCCCATCTTCTGTGCTAATTCTGGCTTCATACCTGATAAAATATATGTAGTTGGTACAGGGGTTGATAATTGTTCTGGTGACATATGTAACATCGTTAAAACATCTTCATCCCAATTTAATGTTTCTAAATTAAATAACCCCGTAGCAGAAGCAATCGAATAATCAACTACGTAGCGTGAAAATAATTGGTAAATCACATACTCTTTAATGGAAATAAATTTATAAGCACTTGTATATAACTCTGGTTCCTCTTCTTTCATCCATAACAATTTAGAAAGTGGTGACATTGGATGGATCGGTGTACCTGTACGTCTATAAATTTCATGCCCATTCATTTGATGTAATAATTTTTCTGATTGCTTCGTACTTCGATTATCTGCCCAAATGATAGAACGCGTTAATGGCGTACCATTTTCATCTACTGCAATTAATGCGTGCATAGCTGCACTAATACCGATCGAAGAAATATCTTCTGGTAATACATTACCCTTTTCAATGGCAACGCTTACACTTTTGTATACAGCGGCACATATTACATCAGGATCTTGCTCAGCCCATCCTACGTTCGGTTGAATAATTGGGTAATCGATTGCATGTGATGCAATAACTTTTCCTTTTTCTGTAAAAACAACCGTTTTCGTACTTGTGGTACCGATATCAATCCCGATTACTCTCCCCCTTGTTTCCATGCGAATCTTCCCTTCATTTCTAGCAAAATACGATTTAGTAAACCGTTTACATGAATTAGTATATAAAATATTTTTTCATTTATCAAGTTATAAAAAGAAAATTTTTTTCATAACAAAAAGTAAATCCCCTCATTCCATTTCACTTATATACTAAATTTAGCTTTTCCGTGCGGTAAAATTACGTTATATTGCGTTACGCAATACACTCTTTCCTCTCATTAACAACACATACATAGTCCTCCATACGTTCTACTCATTTGCATGAAAAAGCGTTGAGAAGCAATATTCATTTTTAGGGATCACGTAACATCACCATCAAGCCAAGAAAAGTAACTATCCGCAGAATAAGAATTCTGTGCATTTTGTTCTTGTTTATTATTTTAGATTCACTAGTCCTTTTATCTTGATAAACATAGAGCGCGGCCCCCCACTATCACTTTTTTATCTTGTAAATATATCTTGCATACTATAAAATTTGATAGTATTTTTATTTTTCAGAAAAATAAAACAATAATATAGAATTTATTGTATAATGTTGTAAAAAGATGTCGGAGGGATTTAATGTTAAATAAAATATCTCAATTCACAATTAAGCTTTCATCAATTCTTTTATCACTCTTACTATTATTAAATTTACCTTATTTATTTATCACTCAACAAGGGTTTACCTTTCAACCAATTTATTTTTTTAATCAGATTGTTACCATGTTAAAACAGGTCTTCTCCCCTGAATCATTAGTGATTATAGGATCAGACCCGAAGTTTGGCCATTTCAAAAAAACACCATTATTTCCAACTGTTTTAGAACCTTACCTATATTCATTTACTATATTATTTTTAGCATTTTTTCTTGCTCTCTTTCTATCATCTAGCATGGCATTTTTTTATTTTTTAGCAAAAGATTATATAAAAAAATGGATAAACCGAATTGTGTTCATATTAGAAGCTGTCCCTGATATGATGATGATGATTTGTTTGCAAATATTTTTCATATGGGTACTTCAGAAATTCGGGGAATCTCCTGTCACTATTATTTCTTTTAATGAAAATCGAGCTTATTTACTCCCTATTTTATCATTAGCTGTCTTACCTACATTACAAATGTTTCGGATGATGGTGTTATACATAAAAGAAGAAGAAGGAAAACATTACGTAGAGGTTGCATATGGAAAAGGCCTTTCATCAAGTTATATACTATGCATTCATTTATTCAAAAATATATCTATCCATTTCTTCCATCATTTAAAAACGATTTTCGTTTTCTTACTTTCTAACTTATTCATTTTAGAATTTGTTTTTAATATGGAAGGCATTATTCAATTTTTATTTAAAAAGGCGTTTGTTTCACCTCCAGCTGCATTTATCATACTTGTCATGATCATTTTACCATTTTATGTTATTTTCCAAATAATCTCTTTTATGATGAATAGATGGAAAAAGCAATTGAAAGGAGTATCATTATGAAATCTATTTGGAAATCAAAACGCTTTTTAATCGGCTTTACTTATCTATTCATACTTATTTCAGCTAGTTTTATTTATAGTTGGTTCTTTAAAGATAACATCCCAAAACCTCCTCAGTTACTTTACAATGACAATAACGAATTACTTGGAAAGGCCCCCTTTCCACCATCGTTAATGCCGCCTTTTGGATCTGATCGTTTTGGAGAGTCTGTTTTCTTACAAATTGTAGAAGGAGCAAAATTCACCATTTTATTAGCCGTGGCAATTAGCTTCTTTCGAATTTTATTCGGAACATGTATAGGAATCCTCTTAAGTTTATATGCTCCAAAATTCAAGAAATTTTTCCAATCATGCTCAGAAGTTTTTTATTATATTCCAACTTTATTTATCGCATTTATACTCATCACGCCCGTTAATATTGTAATCGTATCAAATGCTGATAGATTAGACCCAAATATTTCATTTGCGTTTTATCAAGTACTCGTACTTATTTTCGTGGCTCTGCCTACACTTTCTTTATATATATCCTCAGAAGTCGATGAATTTATGAAACAAGATTACATTTTAAGTTCACAATTACTGGGTGCTAGCCGTTTTCATATTATCAAAAAACACTTACGAGTCTTATTACTTGATCGCTTATTTGTGGTATTTATGGAACATATCGTCCAAGCACTCATACTCGTTATCCATTTGGCGTTGCTTGACATTGTAATTGGCGGGATACAAATGCGTGAACTCTATGACGGAGTGCTCAAACCTGTTTCTCTATCTAATGATTGGGCAGGCCTTATTGGATTAAATCGTTATGAAATGAATCTTTCATGGTGGATTATTTTTTATACTCTCGTTTCATTCTTTATTACAATTCTATTTATTAAGCTTATGACAATCGGGATTCAAGATGCACTGAAAGCAAGAGATTCGCAAGTTGTAGCAATTCAAACCGTTCCAAATCATAAAAAATTTGTTAAACATAAAGATTCTTTTTCGTTTGCAAATAAAGTGAACCTTTAATCATTTTTCATTAATCAAATATTAATTGGCATTGATATTAGTAGAATATAAAGAAGATGATCCCTATTAAATACAGGGATCATCTTTTTATGCCGTCTAACTTTTTTACATGTCCTTCGCTAGACTCATGCTTTTTATATTTAAAGTGAATTATTTGCAATCGCAACTATGCTGTTTAAAATCAATTACCATACGCCCTTGAATTCTACCTTGTTCCATTTCTTCGAATACATTTTGTACTTTATCTAGAGAACAGGTTTGAACAACCGGCACTACTTTTCCTTCTGCCCCGAACATAAACGCCTCTTCTAAGTCCTTACGAGTACCAACTAGAGAACCAACTACTTCAATTCCATCTAGTACAAGTCGCGGAATGTTTAAATCCATAGTTTCTACTGGTAGCCCTACTGCAACTACTTTACCGCAAGCACGTACTGCATCAACTGCTGAGTTAAAGGCTACTTTAGAGACTGCTGTTACTACAGCAGCATAAGCGCCACCAAGCTCCTCTTGAACAATTTTATCAGCAGGACCTTGAGAAATTGGATTGATAATCATATCAGCACCAACTTCTTTTGCTAAGGCTAATTTGTCGTCATTAATGTCTACTGCGATTACCTTTGCACCAAATACATTTTTGGCATATTGGATAGCTAAGTTACCTAATCCACCGCAGCCATAGATTACAATAGGTTGACCAGGTTTAATATCTGATACTTTAATAGCTTTATATGTAGTTACACCAGCACATGTAATTGATGATGCTTGAGCAGGATCTAATCCTTCTGGTACTTTTACCGCATAATCAGCTGTAACGATACATTGTTCAGCCATACCACCATCTACTGAATAACCTGCGTTTTTAACTTCACGGCAAAATGTTTCTCTACCAGTTACGCAATATTCACAACGTCCACAAGATTGGAACATCCATGCGATACTTACACGGTCACCTATCTTTAGTGAAGTAACATCATCAGCTATTTTCGTAACAATACCTACACCCTCATGACCAAGAATACGGCCATCAGTGTTACCAAAATCATGATTCGCAACGTGTAAATCAGTGTGGCAAACTCCACAATACTCTACATCTACTAACGCTTCACCTGAGCGTAACGGACGTAACTCTTTTTCAATCACTTCGATGTTTGCTTTGCTGTTTTTATTAACCACTACTGCTTTCATATGTGATCTCCCCTTTAGTGTTTTAGCGTTTTAATGAGTTTATCTCACAACTACTTTCCCCACTACTTTGGCTAGTTACCGTACCAAATTTAAGTGTTCAATCATCATTACATGTTCATCATAACATGATACTTCATAAACAAATTGTGAAATTATGAACAACATTTGAATTATTACATAAATCGGTTTTTATTTTAGATTTTTAAAAATGAGAGTTTATCACTGCTTATAAGTAAGTCATACATTTCTAAAAGAAAATAAATTAACAAACTTCTCATCGATAAAAAAGCTCTTCACTCAACATTTTCTACATTTAAACACTTAGTTTCACAGTAATAGCCTTTGCCGCCAACATAAACTTTTTCTATTTTATTCTTGCTATTGGTTGCTAATTTAACTAATATTTCGGAAGGCGAGTGTAAAGAATAACCTTGTTCAAATACATAGACTTCTTTTTGCAAATAGTGCTGTTCATAAAGGTAGCAAGCTAATGCACCGTTTGAAGTTCCAGTCGCTGCTTCTTCATTAATGTCGTATAGTGGAGCAAAATTTCTGCATATAATTCGATTGTCATTAAAAGTATATAGATGCATCCCGACAACATTATAATACTTGCTGATTTCTTTAATTTTTTCAAAATTAGGTTGCAGTGCATGTAATTGTGTTTCGCTTTTTATAGGAATTAAAATATCTTTTAAGCCCGTGGAGACAATTTGAATTGGGTATTTATTGTCTATATCTTTAATGTCAAAACAGTCGATGAACTCGTTTGGAGATACAACATCATAGAATATCGGTTTATTTTGTTCCATGAATATGATGTCATCTTTTATGGTAATAGTAAGAACACCGCTGTTCGTTTCAATCGTATAGCGATTCCTGAAAAGTTTATTTAAATGCATCAGTATCGCAAAAGAGCCAATTGTGGCATGACCACATAAATCAACTTCTTCTTTTGGTGTAAAATACTCAAATTTATAATCAGCAATTTCAGATTCTGATATAAATGCGGTTTCCGCATAACCCAATTGTTTGGCTATTGTCATTTTTTGAGTAGTGGTCAATGTATTTGTATTCTCAATAAATACCACTCCTGCTTTATTTCCGCCTTTATGATCCTTGCTAAATGCACTTGCAACATAAACGGATATTTTCATAAGACACCTTCCTCACTTATAGTATAGAAAGCACTACATATAAATAGCATTGGATAAATTATCCATAAAATAAGAGACAAACTATTTTTAGCATTTGAACTCTCCAAAAATAATTGGTCTACAGTCTGAAAGCTCTTCATTTGAAGAGCTTTTTTATATTCGCTTCATCGAAATCGTTTCACGTATACTTTGTAAATTTTTTAGAGTTTCCTCTTGTCGCTGCAGCGACACCCCTACATACAAAGTATCTAATAAACTTAACTGTGCTAATCGTGATGAACTTGCTTCTGTGCGGAATTCAGTCTCACGTGTTGATGTATATAACGTTATATCAGCAAGTTGACTTAATGCTGATTTCTTATAGCTCGTAATCGCAATAATTTTGGCCCCTCTTGCTTTCGCTACTTCTAACGCTTCAAGTAATCCTTTATTGCTACCAGAATGAGAAATGCCAATAACAACTGAATTTCCCGAGAGTAAACCTGCTCCCATAATTTGAAAATGTGAATCAGTATGAGCGATACAAGAAATACCCGTTCTCATAAACTTATGATACGCATCCATCGCAATAATACCAGAGCCACCATTTCCATAAAACTCAATTCGACTTGCTTCTTGCAAGGCTCGTACAGCCTGCTCAAGTGCTGTTTCATTTAGCAAATGTAAAGTATCTTGCAGTCCTGTAATATGCGAATGAAAAACTTTTTTAGCAACAGTTACCATACTATCTTCTGCTGATACCTCTTCATGAATATTTTGCATCGGTGTATGTACAATTTCACGAGCTAATGTAATCTTTAAATCTTGAAAACCTTGCAAACCAAGGTGTTTACATAAGCGGAATATCGTAGCTTCGGAACTATTCGTAACTTCAGCTAATTCTGTAATAGATTTATGTACAACATCTTGTGGATGTTTCAAAATATGTTCGGCAATACTTCGCAATTTTGGTGATAAACCATTTAACGAAGCCTGAATCTTTCCAATCCCACTTCTTGTACCAGGCATAGCATATCCTCCTCTTCCATCGTAGCTTTATCCTGTAAAAACCGATTAGTTTAACTAATAATCAGTGGGGATGGTCCCCCACTGATTAGAGTTTCACTTTATTGTACCTAATTATTGAAAGAAGAAAAACCTATATTAGGGATTACAATAAATTTTAATCGCTCCTATGTATTCTGTCATACGATATAACAGAATTATTCATACTTATGAATAATTCTCCCCATGTTTCACTGCGTATAATGCGGCTTGCGTACGATCATCCACTTCCAATTTAGCTAAAACGTTTGAAACGTGTGTTTTCACAGTTTGTTCTGTAATATGAAGTTCTGCTGCAATCTCCTTATTGCTTCTTCCTTTCGCAATTTCGCGAAGTACCTCTTGCTCTCTTTTCGTTAACATTGAAAAAGGATTTTCTATTTCCTTCTTTACTGCAGAACGCCCCATTAATGCAGGTGTTACTTTCGGGTGAAAATTCGCATTTCCTTGATGTACTGCAATAATAGAAGCCACAAGTTGCTCAGGTTGTACTTCTTTTAATTGATAACCATCTGCTCCAGCTTCAAGTGCTGGTATAACATAATCTTGCTCTGAAAAACTACTTAATATAAGTACCTTTATCGTCTCATCGTATTGCTTTAGACGTTTTGTTGCCTCAATTCCATCCATTTTCGGCATCGATACATCCATTAGTACGACATCCGGTCTTTCTTTTTGCACGAAATGTAATGCCTCTTCGCCATTTTCCGCTTCCCCAATAATTTCAAATTCTTCTCTCGTTTTCAAAAAGAATACAAGTCCTCTTCGAACGATATGATGATCCTCAACTAGTAGCAATTTAATCTTCAATCTTATTCTCCCCTTCAAATCGGCAATTGAATTTCTATTTTTGTTCCCTTTCTCAGCTCTGTTATAATTTGAAACGATCCCTTCATTAACTGAATACGTTCCTTCATACTTTTCAGGCCAAGTGCTGACTCCCTTACTTGCTCTTGTATAAATCCTATTCCATTATCTTCTATGTAAAAATGTAACTGGTTATTTTCTATTTTCAAAAGAACATGTACCTTTTCACACGAAGCATGCTTTTTACAATTATGTAGCGCCTCTTGGCTAATACGCCATAAAACTTCTTCTATTTCATCCCCAATTGAAACCATCCCATCAATTCGAACTTCCACTTGAACTCCTAATAACTTCCCGTAATTTTGAATTGCTTCTGCTAACCCTTTCTCTAATCCTTCAGGTCTTAATTGCCAAATTAATAGAGTCATCTCTTGTAATGCTTCTTGTGATAATTCCCCAATATAACTTAACATCTCTTGCAATTCTCTATCTTGCGTCATATTCAGAGTACCTTTCGCTGTTAGCATAATAGAAAATAGCAATTGTTTTACTGAATCATGTAAATCACGTGCAAGTCGATTTCTTTCCGCTACCACTACATATTTACGTTCTTTCTCAACTAATTGAATACGTTGTATTGTCGTTCCAATTTGAAATGCAATTGATTCTAATAACGCTAACTCTTCCTCTGAAAAATGAGTCTTATGAGGTGCAGCCACATTTAGTAGACCAAATTTTTCTGATCCAGACCTAAGTGGAATTGTCGCATGATGTGTAACATCTTCTGTCTCTCCCCAATTACATTCAATTGCATCTTCTATTCGCTTACATTCAATAATATTAGTCGCTTTTTCCAATCTCCCATTCACAAAACGTTCTACACACCAACAGTCCCCTTCACACATCGGCTTCTTCTCTTGCCACGTAAGAGCTGGTGGTAAATTTTCGTCTACAAGCATACGGTGCTTTCCACTTTCATCAATAAAGAAGATCCACCCTGTTTGTAAATTCATAACTTGTAACAATGTATGCAATACTTTTTCTAACATATCCTGTAAGTTTGTTGCTTCATTTAATAATTCAGCAATTTCTTTTAATGCTTCTAAACGATGCATCTCTTTTTCTTCAAAGTTCATTCTCATCACCAACTACAATTATAACATTAAGAAATTTCTAAATTCTATAAATAAAAAAAGAACCGAATCCCTTCAGCCCTTTCTTTATATCAATCATTTTATTATTGTTATTCTATCCAATGTTGGAAGCAAAATTTTTGTTAACAAACGATCCTACTTTAGCTGTCCGATAAAGATTGTCCACCATGGATATGCTGTAAACTTTCAGTAGTAACAACCATATTCGCTGCTGGCATTTGCACTTGATTCTTATGAAACATAGACATTAATTCAAATCTTACTTGTCTAGAAGTTTCAAAATAATCTTCTGGCTTTATTAAACCTGTAATACAAAATTCATAGCCAACATATTTCAGGTTAGGATTTAAGTCTGTAACACCGACGTATTTAAATGGTTCAACAGCGTCATCCTCTACTCTATAAAGAGTTTGATCCAATTTTTCATTGCATATAACACATACTTCTTCTAACAATTCCTTCACTCTTGTTGGATCTTCCTGATAACTTACCGTGATGCGTTCAATTACACGCATCCATCCTTTATTAAAATTTTGTATCGTTCTAATCTCTCCGTGCGGGATGGTAAGTAGTTTTCCTGACCATTCACGTATTTGCATAAAACGAATACTAATCTCTTCAATAGTTCCTGAATTTGTTCCGTTAAAAGTTACAAAATCACCAACTCGAAACTCTTTGTCCGCTAATCTTGCAAAGCCTAATATAACATCTTTTAGCATCTGTTGTGCTGCAAAACCGATGACAACTCCAGCTATCCCTGCACCTGCAATAATACTTTTTATATCTACAAATTGGCTAATTAAATATATGATAAGACTGATGATAATGATATATCTAAAAATAGATCGAATTACACTTTGAATCGTCTGCTCTACCTCTTCATCAAAAAAGCTTGATTTCCTAAAAAACCAATCAATAATACGGTTTATTACAAACGAAATAATGATTAAAACTAAAGCAAATAGTAAAAATCTTAAAAGTAAAAACTCCCTTACATAATTAAAAAATTCTTCAGTATACGTTAATAAACTCATCCATCCACTTCCTTAACTAATAAAAATTCTATACAAAGCTGCTATATTTTTAAAATTCATTAGACATTCTTCTATAAATATACCCTTTTTCATAACCTAAAGGGAGCTAGCAATTGAATTTTTTTATGACTTTACTTTAAGACTACACTACCCACCCTAACAAAAGGAAAACATTTACATAATATCGAATAGTTCATTTGAAAATATTATTACTCACGGAGGTTACAAGCAATGGGATATATTGAAGAACTAAGAGAAGTTGTTGGATCAAGACCGCTTAATTTAGCAGGCGTTGCGGTAGCTGTTTTCAATGAACAAGGACAAATACTACTACAACAAAGGCGACATGGCATGTGGGGCGTTCCAGGAGGTTTTGTGGAACTTGGTGAATCTATAGAAGAAGCTGGAAGGCGAGAAGTACTTGAAGAAACAGGAATTGAAATTGGTACACTTCAGCTAGCAACTGTATTTTCAGGTAAAGAATTTTTTATGAAATTACCGAACGGAGATGAATTTTACCCTATAACAATCGCTTACCTTTGCAAAGATATTACAGGTGGCTTGCTAAAAGCTGATGGAGTCGAATCATTACATGTACAATTTTTTAATTTAAATGAGCTACCACAAAATATTAGCCCATTCATAAAAAAATTAATTGAGCAAAATATCGTCTCAGTTTAAACGCAAAAAAGAGACCTTTTTAAAGGCCTCTTTTTCATTTCACTTCTGCATGTAAACAAGATTTAAAATGTCCAAGTGCAAATTCATGCCCTTGCGCATTAAAAGATGCAACTGCCTTTTCATAAACAACAATTTTAAATCCTTTATTATAAGCGTCTACTGCTGTGTGAAGAACACAAATGTATGAATACATGGTATATCTTAAAAACTCCTTCGAGCTTGTCGGAACAAGTTTTTTTACAACTTATAATGTAAATTTATTTCAAAAGGACAAAATGGTATATAAATTTGCTTATGTATATGCACCGAACACAAGTTCTTCAACAAACTCTAATCACACTAAAACAAACTCTACCTCTTCTCAAAATAATTCAAACGATAATAAGGAAAGTAACGTAAATTGTAAGGGGAAAATCAAAGGTAATGCAAACAGCAAGATTTATCATGTTCCTGATGGATATTTTTATGATAAAGCAACAAGTAAAATTGTCTGGTTTTGCACAGAAAAAGAAGCTCAAGAAAATGGATATGTAAAATCAAAACGTTAAAAAAGCACCTATAATTAGGTGCCTTTTTTAAAAATATATTATGAGATTAAACTTATTGTAAAATATAATGATAATCATCTATTACTTTTTTAATTGCTTCAGCAATTCCAAGATAGAAACCACTCTTTTCTTCTAATGGCGTTAATTCCATTAAACGAACTTGGTAACTATCCATAGGATTTTTAGGCTGTATATTATACTCATGCTTCGGATACACTGCCCAAACTTCATGTACTGGTCTAAATATATGCCATTGACTTGAAAACTTATTATTATATAGGAAAGGAGAACTCATATTTTCACGATAAGAAATTAATTGATGCATAACAGAATTCTTTTTTCTCTTTGCATTCGTCCATATGGCTTGCACAGGTCTGTATTTAAAATCAACCATAATTGTTCCAATGTATTCATTATCTTCATATATATCCATTCGGGCATCCGGTCGATTATGCGTATCATTTGCATAAATCGGTTTATCCAGAACTGTCTTTTCCTTAGAGAATGGTAAGATTTCATCATAAACCAAACGCAATCGAATATTTTCTTTCTTAAATTCAATTGCCGTTCCTGATTCTAAAAAAGGAACTTGAATTGTTTTTGAATTAGGCTTCATATCGAAAATCCACCCCTTTACCACTTCAAAGCCAACAGTTTCTTGTTGTAATCCGTCTATCAATTGTAAAAACCCCCAAATTTCATACAATAAATATGTTCGTTTCCAATAGTAGTCGTAATTGGTATCAAGTGTAATGGATAACTCTTCATTTTTTAACAAGCGATACAGTTGATATAATTGTCTGTATCTTGAGTCCAATTGCAAGACATGAGGAATGCTCAACACTTGTGCCTCTTCTACTTCTTCCATCCAATCTTCTTTTAACACAAGCAAACATTCACTTCTCACACGTCGAACAAATCGTTCATATTCTATTAATTCATCTAATACTTTAGTTTTCAATCGAACTTCAACGTGTTCATCGTGATGAAAATGTCGTTCGCTTTTAATTTCTCGTTGTATTTTTTCTTTATGACTATGGAGATAGTCCAATAATTGGTTCATTTCTCGCGAGATAAAACGCACAATTTTTTTAATCCATTGATTTTCTAATAAGTTATGATTTCGAATATGTTTAGGTGTATAAATGTAATCTCTACTTTCTGGATGCCTAGAACGATAACGGATACTAGTAGCATCAACTATTCCAGCTTTTCCTTCTGGCACTAAATTATATTCCTTACGAATCCGCATACGAGGGTCGGTTTGAATCTTTTTTAAAGAATTAATCCATTTCAAGTAATCTTTTTTAACGATATATAACTTTCGAAGAATATGAATGGGAATAGGAAGAGAGCTATTAATTCCTAGACTTGCATTTTTTCTTACCAAGTCTTGGGCTAATCCATTCAATGTTTCTTCCACTTCGTCACGCATTGAAACCCATTGTTCTTCTGTGATTTGTTTTGGCTGTACCTTGAGCCAAGAATAGTAAGATACATTTTTTACAACTACCTTGATACGATAATGTCCAGGAATCAGTGAATAATATCCATCCGGATTGTCTGAATCCTTGCTATTTTTATATAAATATATACGACGTATTTCAGGGGAGATATATGCAATATCGTCTTCTCCAATTTCTAAATCCCGCTCTGGGAGGGTATCCAACCCATCCATATAAAGACGGGCTGTTTCATCCTCACAAATAAATTCTAACGATAAGTCTTTGTTTTCCACAACTTTCGGTACGTTTTCATCTTCCATTCGATACAAAAGCGTTTCATCTTGTACGAAGTTAGTAACAGGTATTTTTTTTTCGCTATGGTGATTAGGATTTTGACGAAAAATAACTTTAAACGGTATGACCATATAAATGTAACTCCTTCGCTTTTTCCGCTATCAATTTTCGTGTTTGTTTAAATTCATAAGAATTTGGCATAGTAGATAATAATTCTAATAATTTACTGTTCTCTACTGTTTTTGTGTCTGAATTATATTGACCAAGTAACTCAGTAAATTGTTCATCTGACCCGCGAACTTTTGTTAGAACACGTTGTACTAACTGAATATCAAAAGCTTCTTCTCTACTAAGAGGAGCATTTAACGGAATGTTATTTAGGAAATTGCTGATTTGACGAATAATACGCCATCCAATTCCCAAGTTTCGACTGCAATTTTGCAATTCAATGTGCAAATCCCAGAGGAACTTAGATTCATTTTCATGTAATGAAATTTCACGTTCTTTTCTTTTGAATGTTTCGTATTCATCAAATGTAAATGGCTCTGACTTCGGTATAATTGGTTCTTGTTTACGCTGTTCTTCCATTTGTAGCACATTGGAATATGGCTGCATGTTTAAAGTAATTACATTTGCTCGGTCTAATACTTTATCAGAGAATTGGAATGTAGATTCATCAAGATTTACAGTTCCTACAAAAATCACGTTACTTCCTATACGTAAAGTAGGTGGAAATACATTTTGGTTGTAGATTCTTGCACTAAACTCTTCATTATACAAACGTAAGATTCGCTTATTTTCTTCCAACTCAAGTACCGATAAGAATTGTGAGAAATAATGTTCAACGCGTGCAAGATTCATTTCGTCAAAGCAAACGATATGCAAGTCTTCACCATATTCATTAGCACGAGCTAAGATATTCATCACACCGGAATCTCCTGGGCGATATACGTTATGCAATGTATCTAAATACCCAATTACATCTGCATCATCTTGCCAAAACGGGCGAACCGGTACAAATAACATTTGGTCCTTGTTTAGTTTCACAGCATTTGCATAACATTGGACAAGCTTTGATTTTCCAGTACCACTCATACCAGCTAAAATTACAAGACTTCCTGTTTTCATTGCAGTATGGAAATTATATAAATCTTTAGTGTCGTAATAGAGTCCTAAACGTTTGCATTCATTTTGAAATGCTTCCATAAACTCATTTTCTCTGTAACCAATAGAGTGTTCTTCTGGTGTAACAGGTTCTACAGGTTCGTCATCTGATAATTGTTCTTTTGAAGCATCTTGTGTTTCTAATCCGCCAATCGGTTCCCCATGTTCTTTAAGCAAATCTTGCAATTCATCGTTTAGTTTTGATTCCATAAAAAGAACCTGTTCATGCACATAACTATTCATGACATATTCCGTTTGTAAATTTATAGAATTTACTTGGTCTGAT
Organism: Bacillus cereus group sp. BfR-BA-01524; assembly: GCF_022662595.1. Classification (NCBI taxonomy): domain Bacteria; kingdom Bacillati; phylum Bacillota; class Bacilli; order Caryophanales; family Bacillaceae; genus Bacillus; species Bacillus cereus group sp. BfR-BA-01524. The sequence goes on from NZ_JAKUDW010000016.1 coordinate 70,369, forward strand.
GCTGTATAGAATCGAAAACCGCCATGAGCATAATCATATTTTTCAAATGAACCGTATAGTGTATATTCTTGCTTGTCCGGTTGATGTTTCCATAAAATCATAGATGGAGCAACGTCATCATCCTTAGAGATTTGTTTATGGTCTCCTATATATTTTTTACCCTGTAACTGTTGTTCAAATACCTCTTTTGTACGCTCAGTTGTTTCTTCTGAAAAAATTGGAATCGGCTCCAAAAATGTACCAGGGGCAAAAGAATCAGATTTCTTAACAATACTTACATCTCTTGCAACATGATACTCCATTGCTCCGTTTGGTTTTTTTAACTCTACTTTAAAAAAGAGAATATAGCGATTCAAAAAGTCGCGAAGCGCTTGCTTTCTGTCGAAGTGGCTTTTAGTAATATCATCATAAAAACCCCAATTATTTAACTCCTCTGCATAACAACATACATCTCTTATTTGTCTAGGGAAACTTTCAGGCGGCGTAGAAACGATTCGTATATAAAATTGTAAATTGTCGTTTCGATTGATAATAACAGAACTTCTTCCTGTTGAAACCTCTCCGTCATTTGCTAAAATCCCTGCAATATCAATATCCCATTTTTTTGCTCCGTACATGCTATAAAACCCTCTCTCTTATTCTGTTATTTTGGTTTAATAACTCTTTTACTTGATTGAAATTTTTACAAATGTTAATTTTAGTTTTGTCGATTTGTGAATACGAATCGTTTGCATTCAATAGAAATTGGTCTTTATTATCGAGTTCGTATGATAAAACCCAATAAGATTCACAGTCGAGTGGAAATTGATAATCATGGACAGCACCTGCCTCTACAAATTTAAATTCGATTTTTTCATTATCAAATTGGTTTGTATATACGGGTTTTCCAATTACAAGAATTCGAGTTTTATTTGTTTGATTCAAAGTTACTTTCATTTCAGTTGTGGTTTTGTTATCAGAACCTTCCTTTGTTAGTTCATGCAATTGTTTCTCATTCATTTGTTTTGCATGTAAATGATTTAATTGCCCTTGCAAAGTTTTTATTGTTTCTTCGTACTCGGATTTTTCTTTGTTCCATTTTTCTTGTTCCCCCTTGTACTCGTTAGTCGTTGCTTCGTTTTCTTTCAATAACTCGCTATACAATCGGTTTTTTTCATTTAGTTTTTCAGTTATTTTCTTATTGCTTTCTTTCATCTCGTCTATTTTTTTCTTATGATTCTCATCACGTTTTCCCAACTCCTTCGTCAAATTGTCTACCTTTTGCTCGAGTTGTTGTATCTTCTTTTGGTCTTTTTTAGAGGTCGTCGTTTCCTCTTTTAGTTTTTCATTAGAAATTGGTTTTTGTTTTGTCATCGGTTTTTTATCGTCCGATTTAGTGTTTTCTGATTTCAATGTAATGGATTCATTCGGAACATTTAATAATTCGCTCTGTTCGTCTTTTAAAAGTGCATACAATTGAACTGCCTTTTTTTCTTGGTCTTCAGAAAATAGTTTTGCAAATACCGTAGCCGCATTACTGTGCTCTGCAATATTTACTAGTTCGTTTACCTCTTTATCTACCAACGATAATCCTTCTAGTAGATTTGACCCGATTCCTTTAGACCAGGGCATTAATTTTGGATAATTCTTTGTGTCAAGCAAGTTTGAAATAAGCATATTTCTATTTGTTTTATTAATGATAGATTTAATTTTATTAGTCCGGACACTCTTAAATGTAATTTCTTTTTCTGTGTATATTTGAACCAAAACTTCATTACTAAATTTAGGTAGCAACCATCGCCACACATCTTTACTAGACATACATTCCCTTCTTCCTAAAAGTGATATTGTTTTTTGTGTCTGAATCCGTTTACATAATTATCACTCCCCTCATAATTGGTATTTCTAACCGTTTATTTCTATTATATTAAGAGTCTATAAGAATATAAAGATAGGAAATATACATAATAAAATTTTTCTTGTTCAATGAGTAATATTCCCATTCATTATTTCCGATAAAGTCCTTAATAAAAGATAAGAAAATATTTCCTGAATCACATATGTATGATTACATGATATATCTAAAAAACACCTTCGAGCCTATGGGAACAAGTCTTTTCGTAACTTATAATGGAAATTTATCACAAAAGAAAAAATGGAATATACATCGAATGTTTCTTTATTCTCACTATAACAACACTCCCCATTGATACTTATGGTAACCACTGAACGGGTGTAAAAAATAGCTGAACAGCTTTATGTTAATAATATTAAACAAGAAAAAGAGCATTGATGTCGATTCAATGCTCCTTTTACTGCGCCTTATTGTGTTAATTTAATGCTATTTGTAATGATATTTAGCCTCAATTAAATAGCTTTCCTTCCGAAAGAAGAACCCGTTATTTTAAACGAATAATTTTTTTATAGAATCAAGATAATTTCCTCATTCAAAAACTCATTGATTGAAGGGATGAAAATAATAGGCTGGGTAACCAATTTTCTAACATTGAAACAGTTTAAAAAGGTCTCTAATATCAAATCTTATACTATTGATATATTCATCATGTTTTTTACGACGGGATTTTGGCAGCTGATTAACCTGCTCTTCAGAAAGGTAATGTAAGGTCTTCCGTACCTTAATTAGTACACCTTCATTTTTCCAGTTCTGAGTTTTGTTAGATATCCAAAATCGATAAATAAATCCATTTTTCTCTAAAATATCCAGTTGCACTTGTATAGTATTTACACTAGAGTTTAGTTCCTCTGCTAAAGCATTAACAGTAGTAAAACAGAAATCATTTACTTCCTGGCAGCCTTGTGCAAGAGCTATGAAGAGCCTAAAAGCCCTCCATCCTATTATAGGTAACCAACAGGTAACAAGGTATTGATTAAATCCTACTTTGTCTTTTTGAACGGAATCTGTGAAAGGGAGAATTAATTCATTAGTTATCGTTTCAAACTTAAAAGCAGCTACTTCATGTTCAGCTATATACTTTCTTTCCAAAGATTTTTTTTTAAAGGATTCAAACTTCCCATTTCTAATCCTTTCCACTTTCTTTATTTTTTCAGTTGTCATGAGCCTATAATATAGCAACTCATCCTTTGTTCCTAATAGATTAACTTTACGCTTCATATCTGTTCCTCCTATTTTATATTACAGGTATAATTATGAACGAGAAAATTTTTTATATAGGCTATTCTGCTAGAAGTTTAAATAATTTGAATTTCATTTTCTACTTAAATCGAATGGGATAACATGGGCAGTTCCGGTTTTGTTTTGTTTTTTTTCTACTTACAAAGATATATTAAGCTGAATGAGTGCTAAATTATTAAACGCAATCCCACCATTCTAGGGAATGGCTGAGTTTCCGTAACTCACTGGAATTTCTTCATGATATTAAACCAACTAACAAAAGGAGATGAAAATACAAGTGTTTACGTTACTAAATGTATTCTACCTCCTCTTTATAGTGGCAAAAAAACAAAACGATATTGTGCATAGTCAACATCATCGAGTTGCGTTTCTAACAGCTGAAACAGTTCCTCTTTAAAAAGGTTCAATAGTTTTATCTTATCGTGCTTCATTATAATTTCTTCTAGATGGTCCAAAACCGGTAAGGCTGCGATAGCATAAGATTTATCCGTTATAAAATAACTCTCCATTTCCAACGAAATGTTCTCTTCTTGAATATTGCTGTCCTCAAGTAAAATTCCCATCCTAAAAACCCCACAGATAGGATAAAAGTTTACTTTAAATTTAAATTGAATCAGTAAACTTCCTAAAAGTGTAAAAAATTTCCCGTCTTGGTAATAACAAACGATAGACTTTTCCTTGTCTCCAAAGTTAAATAGCTTCATTTCCATTCCCCTTTTTCTCTATTTAAATTTCATTCATCATAGATTATTTGTGTCAGGCTGACCGATTAGCGCAATAAAAAAGGGTGCCACAGCACCTCGTTATCAAACAAAGAAAACAAAGAAATGTTCAACATCATATGAAATGCCTTCTGTATTACCGGGTAAAAGATGAAATTACATATAAGGAATTTCCAGTCTTTTTTGTGTATTGGCTAATTTAAGATATTGTTATCGGGGAAGTCAGCTATACTTTTTCAACTCTTTCGTGTCTCTTCACTACTTGTTTCATCAATTTTTCAATGACTAATGCCTGTTCATCGCACTTCGTTTTGTAAGCCATCAACATCTGTTTCAAGTTCGAAATTTCTTCCATTAATCGTGCTACAGTTAGGCTTTTAAGCTCTTCTACCGAAGAAAGATTCTTTTCAATCCTTAAATCCTCATGAATTTCTTCGATTTCTTTAAGCAGAGTTTGATACCATTCCTCTAAATATATTTTTCTGTCACCAGTATATAAGCTTCTTGTTGTCAATTGTAGCGTCGAAGCTACCTTCTGCAAAACTTCTTCCTTGCTCAAACTTTGAGTGAGATATATCCCCTTCTGGGCTCTCCTGATAAACGTTCTTTTTGCACTCGCAGCGCCTCGAGTTAAATCTGCATGGGAAATTTGTTTCTTAGCCATTGATAATACCACTCCTCAGAAAATCATCCATTTGCTTTGCTGTTGGACTTGGAAACTTCCTATAATACTTTGCGATGTATTTTTTCACAGTTTGATATACCTCTTTTTCAACAGCTTCAGCTTCCTTTTCTGAAAGATGTTTAAACTTTCGAAACAGCTCCTTAAACGTCTCTGGTTGCAAGTCTTTTTTTATATCGTCTATCCTTAACGGAAGCGTCCTTTTCTCTACTTTATCTTTGGTCTTCTTTAATAAAGTTTCTTGGTGATGAACAAAGACACTCCATCTAACAAGCTCCGCTTTATGCTCCAGTAACATATCTTCATCAGGGCTATATTTATTACACTTGTAACACTTCAATGTGTGGTGGAAACAAGTTACCTTCGCATGAGCGTTGCAGTTATGTGTTCTCATAGGGAATCCCTTCGGAATTTCTCCATCCGGTTGAGGTTGTTCTGAGGGAAAATCAAGGCCTTCTGTTTTCTTCAACAGTTGTTCTATAAATTTTTTTGCTGTTTCCTCTTCTTCCACTACATCAATAACCATAGAAGACTTTTTGAAAATGCTCTCTTCACTAAGAACCTTTACGTCTTCTGTAACAGAATCAACGGTGTTCTCGTTAATAGTCGCTTTTATCCCGTACAAACCTTGTTTTGATATATCCTGAAGTGCATCCAATATATCATTTCCTGCTGTGTGGGTGTAAGTATATTGAGATTCCAAATTTTCATGCCCAAGCCTATTAGCGATTTCTTCATTGGAGAGTCCTTTGAATTTCAAATAAGTTCCGTACATTCTCCTTAAATCATGCGCTGTGAAATACCCTCCACTTGGCGGAGGCGTATCTTTCCATATCTTCTTTTGTAAGTCTTTGAGATATGTAGTAACATAAACCGGAAGTAAAGGGACTACTCTAAGTTGCGTACCTGCAACCAATCTTTTAGCTCTTAAATCGTCCCCTGCAGGATATAGCTCTGATTTGATTTCTATAGGCTCCGTAGGAGCTACACCCTGTAATTGCTTGACCCATTCAACAGCGTTTCTGGAGATTTTAACATCATGCTTTTTCCCCGTTTTTGTTTTATGAAAATGCAAGAAGTTGTCACCGTACTTGTTTTGTTTTAAACAATTTTGCTTTAAGTAACATACCTCATGCGCCCTTTTACCGGTCTCTAGTATCAGCAGCGATAATCTTCTAAGTCTGAAATCAAACAGTGCATTATCTTGATGATAAGGTGATTGGTCATCTTGCAAAGTCTCTATTAGCTTAACTGCCTGCTTAAAATCAATGTGTTTCCCGAAACGTTTATCGCGTGTCCCTAATCCAGCATTTGGAATGATTCGTTTTTTGTTAATATTTAGTTGGTTTCGATATGCATAGAAATCAAACCAATTATCAACAACTTGGACATATTTAAAGAAGTCCTTTATACTGTCATCCCCAGCCATATCAACGAATATATCTATCAATCTACCTTGTAGTACATCTCCAATGGTATGCACTTCACCAAGATATAGATAGTTCTGACACAATAAACGCAAAGTGCTAGCATAGGTTTTCCAAGTTCCAGGTCTTATCTCTTTAGTAGCAATGGTCTCTGAATCACCGTCAATATTCGTATATGTTTGAAGCTTCACTTTTTTCACCCTATCTTTTAGGTCCCCAAAAACATACTCTTTTATATGGAGCGCTAGTTCCGTTTCAAAGGCAGGAGATTCTTCCAACCAAAGTTCCAATTCTAACTCGAAAACATCCTTCCTTTCCGAAAAATCCATAGTTCTTTGAACTAAAGACCTTTCTTCCTTAGAAAGAAGGTAACCAAGTAATGTAAAGGTCTTTTTTCTTCTTCCATTATTTACTCCAGAAAACTTATTTGCGACCTCTTTTAACAAATCGTCAGTTATTGGTTCATGCCCAATCCCTACAATTACTCCGTAACCAGAAAGCCATAATCTCAAAGCAAGGTTTTGAATTTCTTCTTTGTTCCTTACTGCTTTTTTTGTGTTATTTTCGTTCAAAGGGTCCCATTTTTTATAATGCTTATCAAACAACTCCGAAAGGATTGTGAAATTAGGCATAGCCTCCAAAGGGAATTGATGCATGGTCCAAAAATTCATAGTGTATTCTAAAGGCAATCGACATCTTTGTACAAAAGCTAGACTTAACAAATAGTTTTGCATTGTAAGCTCTCTATATTCTTTTCCTCTTCCGAGGAAACTTACAACGTCAGTTTGAATACACTCATGAAATGGAACTGTAAACATAAATCCACAGTTCTTGTATGCAGCAGGTGCAAGAGCAGCCCACTCTTCGAGTGTAAAGTGTGCTTGCTCATACATTTTCATTGGAATTCCGTTCAGTGTAGCAACATGTTCCTCATTCTTTTGAAGCGAGCGTAAAACTCTCATTTGACAATGCCTCCTTGATATCTTTCCCCAACAGTTTTAATTGGACCATCTCCCATATCATTTCTGGACTTAAACTCAGGTCAGTAAGTCTTTTTTGAATTAGAGCTTGTGTCTTTATAGAAGAAGCTGCGAAAGGGTTATCATCTGTATAATGTTTACTGTTCTGTACTAGACTTCTGTGTTCCAGAAAAAGTTGTGCTAGTAGTCCGATAGCTTCCTCTATTTCTTCTTTTCTTAACAGGAAATGTTGACAGCCCCAACAGCGATAGTACGTTTCACAGTTATCTTCAGACATACACCAGCCCATATCTCTTTTTCGACCGTACTTTTTTAAGAAGTCTGATAGTTCCATTTCCGAATTTAAATCATCAAATATTCTACTGGTTTCAATGGATTCATCAGTCCACATTTCTATGATTTTCAGATAGTATTTCCCTGAAATCTCTTGTTTCTCGTAACCATCAACGATGGAGTAGAGAAGAGTGTTACGCGAGATTTTACTTCTAAGGTAACGCATAGACATTTTCTCGTCATGATGCCCGAGTACAAACTGGGTTGCCTTAATATTTCTTGTTTTGGCTTGTACTAAGGTAGCTATAAAATGCCGAAATCCATGAGCACCAATTTCAAACATTTTACCGTCATTTTCAATCTTATAATCTTCAATTTCTTTTATCCGTGAGAGAATTTTATGTTTCAAAAAATCCCTAATAGCCGTTCCTGTTAGAAGACCATTAACATTATCTTCATGGAAAAGGTGAACATACTTCAGATTGTTATTAGGATTAGTTATTGCTTTAAATCCTTTAACATCACATCGTTTCTGAAGGCGTTGTATCGCTTCGATTCCAACATCATCAAACAAAGGGAACTGCGCATTAACATTGCCACTTTTATCCCTATATGTGGACGTTATCCCTAGAAAAGTATCACTATTTAACATAGGCTTTAGGCAGTCTATCGCGAGGTTATGAATAAAATCAAATCGACCAGGACAAGACCCGATAATTAGCCAGAAGTCCTTACATAATGCTTCCCTTTCAGTTTCAGGAACATACGCATAACATTCCTGAATTATCCCTTCAGCTAGTCCTTCTATAGGAAAAGCACGACCATCACTGTTTTCTTGCTCTGCTGTAACAGCACGATTTAGCTTTAACGATAGACCTTCAGGGAAGTCAATAGTCTTTGGGAAATCAGGGTACTCATTTAATCCCCATTCAATGAATAACTTAGCGTCAATGACATGTGCATAAGTATATGATGTGCCGAACTTGAGACTTAACCATTTATAATAAGCCCAGAATTCCGTTCTTTGGAAGTTTGATAGCTGTACAATTTCACTTTGTTCTTTTAGAAATGATAGAAAATTTGATAAGGTAGTATTTTTCTTTGATATAGTTGCTTTTGAATATCTTCCAGCTATCATATATTTTTGATAATCCCGGATAGGCGTTTCAAAATGCGGATGTTCAGCTACCATTTTATCGACCGGTTTTTTTTTGTACCAATGGGTGAGTTGCTTTTTCGTTGTATAACCAAGAGCGAACCTTGCTTTTTGTATGATATTTCTTGAAGTAACTACCGAGTTGAACGACCAGTCTACACAGCTCTCTAGTACATCTTTGTCTGTAACATCCTTCAATTTCTTTCCAAATACAACGCACAACTTATAAAAACTACTAACAAAATACTCTTTTTCGGAGTCTTTTCGCAACGCTTTTAATGCTTCGACTTCCTCTTCAGTGACAAACTGGTAATGCTTGGCTAACTCCTTACATAAACCACTCACTCTATTAGAGAACTTACTATAGTAATCTATAATTACTTTTCTATATTCTGGATAATGCATTAAACCTCTTTCTAAAGCCCAAGGTAAAATATATCCAAAGTCCTTCATTTCAGCCCATTTGAAAGGTTCTTTTTCTTCTAAAGGCGTCTTCAGCCAAATATCTCCTGTTGAATATTTGGTTTTTAACCTTTGTAATATGCCTTTCAACGCTTTCTTTCTGCTCTCGTTGGCTTTGCTTCTAGGTAAATCTTCAATTTCAATCCACTCTGTATTCATCAAATTCATACCTTTCCACCATTTTTGAAAGTAGAAGCAATGTCTCCTACCCTGTCGTCTGTATGCAAATCGTCCTGTCCAGGTAAGTAATGAAGGTAGATTATTCTAGTTGTTTTTTCATCTCTATGACCTAACCATCTAGATACATCGTAAATGGGTTTGCGTTTAATTCGGATTAAGTGAGTTGCAAAAAAATGCCGGAATGAATGTGGAGAAAAGTTGAGATAAAAATCTTCTTTTTTAGAACCAGAAATAACACTGCGATACTTAGAATAAACCGTCCCCCCGGTAATTGCCTCTCCCTTTGAATTATTTGAAGTTGAATAAAATAAATAATCATGTTCTTGTCCTGTCTCTTCCATTACCAACTGCCTTTCCTTGATATGTTCAAGTAATAAGTTTGTGAGCTCCTGCTGCGAGAAGAAGTTAGGAATTAGTCGTGGTCTAACAGTTTTATTTTGAGATTGAAAATTGTTAACCTCTCTTTTTACTACATTACAAACCCATGCTTTTAGCATGGTATCGTACGATAAATCGCCATGCATCTCATTCTTTAACCATTCCTCTGCCTTGTTAATATCCCAAAGGTAAAAGTCTTTAGGTACCTTTTTAGAAACAAATAGAAGGTTTCTAGCCTCAGACCTTCTAAGTCCGAAAGACTTTAAGATGTAAAACAAAAGTCTTGTCTGAATGTCGCCTGAAAGAATCAAGGACATGAAATTGTTTATATCTTCTTCGGTCATCACTTCTTCCGATAATGACTGAATGCGGTCTGCTGAAGCGTTTGGATTACTAAAACTAGCCTGACTTAGTATGGCGTGTACATCGGCTACTATTACATACGTTTTTCGCCCTGTTGTACCCGTTATGGCAGTTGTGAATGCTCTTTGCTTTATCGGAATAGATGTAAGGTCTATATCTTCGAATTCATGGGTTTCTTTTTTTAAAAAGTCTAGATACTTACATGCTGTTTCTACAATGCCACTTATAGTATTATGGGACAAATCTTCGAATCTATCTTGGACCATTATCCCTTCAAAATTTAAGCCAATAGAGGACACTTTACCGAAATGCTTTGCTCGTTCATGCAAAGGCACTTTTTTCAGCAATGACCATTTAATTGCCTGCTTAGGTGTGGCTCTTAAACTCTTTAATAAACGCAAGTAACTAACAAAGGATACAACAACTGTAACTGTATCGACTTCTAACAAATCAATATTCCAAAAATCTAGGAAGTCCAAAAATCTTCTCAATTGATGCGCTTGTCTTAAAATAGTATTTATAGGAGTATCATTGTACTTTTGCTTTAATAAAAAGCAAGTACCATAGTAATGCAATTTATGAGAAGCAGTATAAATATGGATTACATTGTGCGTTGTATTTTCTTTACCTTCGGTTCTTCCTATGAAGTCTACATAATGTAAGCCATTTATCTCGGTAAAAGAGTAGATATTGGCGTACTCCTTTAATTGGACAGCCTTATCTAAAATATTAGAAATAGCTTTTAATGTAGCATAGTCCATCTTGTCACCAACTCTCTAAAGTAAACTATCATATTAATCTTCCAACCAGTTGTAAAGGGAGATTTTTAAGATTTGACATTCGCTTGATTCTGTCACTTTCTCGTTTGCATTTTTTTACAAAAACAGCATTCCGTTGCTAACCCCAAATAATTCCACATCAAGAGTAATGGCATTACTGACCTTTTTCTTGATAACCTTTCCCCTTAATTCATCAATAACATTACTAAAGTTTAAGGCAATCCTAATAAAAGAGAGGTTTCTAAATAAATCCCACCATAGAACATCAACTAATGATACATTAGAGTCCACCAAGCTGGATTAGCATTTACAAACATAATAAGTTAAAATCTTTTACTATTCAATAAAAAAAATATACCAATTAGTGAAATTTAATTTAGATAATCACTTTCCTTATTAGGATATTTATATTAATATGGAAATACTAACTAATAGAGGTGGACTGTTATGAGCTATCTTGGCAAAAACATTCGAATATTAAGAAAATCAAACGGCTTATCCATTTCAGAATTAGCTAAGTTAAGCAAAGCAAGTCCGTCAAGCATTAGCCAAATAGAGAATGGAAAAAGAGATGCAACATTTAAACTCATTCTTAGCATTGCACAAGCACTTAACGTTGAAGCAGCTACACTAGTAACTCCTTTTAATGAGGACTACTACAAACATGATATTCAATCTGTAATAAGATTTTCCGACAACGATTTAATCATCGGTAAATCCGTAAATCCCTTACATCATGAGTTAGACTGGGGGGCAGTTTTTAACCTTTCTGGTGATGGAATGTTAGTAGATACTTTATATGTGAAACAAAGTGAAAAGGATTTTAACTTTAACACTTTCTTTGAAAAGACACTCAATTCTTATTTAATCCAACAAAGATTAAGAATAGTAATGTGGAAATGTATTGAAATTGATAAACCATATTCAGAAGTTGTAAAAGAAGGGATTAAATGGAATACTTTTAAAGAAATTATTAATCATTTAGGAATTCTAATAACAGATAACTGACTCTTAATGATATTTACTATTTTAAAAAGAACTGCTGATACAATTCTTCAGCAGTTCTTTTTCTCTTTAATAATGATTCAATCCTCACGACAAAAATATGTAGTTAATACTAAAAGCAAATGCAAAACAATTAATGAGCGACCTTCATTATAAAACTCTACATCTGTTAAACGATGTGCAATATTATTTCTAATATTTTCCGAAGAAGTGTCATCATTTAATAAATACTGCAAGTAACCAATAAAGTCATCAGATAAATTCTGCTTCACTTTTTCATCCTTAAGGATATCGGATAAATTCACGGTAGTTTGTAAATTGCTATCTTTTCGTTGAGTAGCAATGTCCGTACCGTTATATAGTTCATAAACTCTCCTTAGTAAGCATTCAATTGTTGGTACAAGTACACTTAAAAATGAAATAAATTTATTATTATAGAAGTGTTCTAATGCCTCTTTAATAAACACAATGTCATTATCCGTTACAACTTCAGAACGTTGTACATAATTCAATAAAAAACCCAAGTTGAAGTTTTTATCTTTCTTTAAACCTAACATTGCAGGAATTGTAGTAAATTGAAAATGAGTCGAATAACAAAGAGATTTCGCTTCTATATCCCTTTTACCAATTCCAATTACCTTATTACCACTTAAATGTATAGAAGAAAGAAGTTGGCTAGTGATAGAGCTATTCAATGTTTTTTCCGAGCTTTCAATTGTTTTCAATTCAGGAAATGGTCTATAAAATAGATGCGTTCCTTTCTCTCCATTTACCTCAGCATCCCTTATAACCGGAAACGCTAAATCAGAAACACGATTTTCTAGTGATACATTATGGTCTGAAAAAATTTCAAAAACCTTTTTGTATTGTTCTTCAAAAGCATTTAAATATTTTTTTCCTAATTTCAGAGGTATTCTTTGTTGTGAGTCTGTCCCAAATTTATAAATAGATTCACTAAGGATAGCTAAAGCCTTTCTAGCTCCTTCTTGATTGTTTATTTCTGAAAAAATAACAGAAGCCCTTTGTGCATAATGAATCTTTGCCATTTGGTCTTTATTAGCTTCAGCAATACTTAATGCAAGATTAGCCTGCCGCTCTTTAAATTCATTTCCATCTACAGTTGGTATAGATACTGCTGTTACTTCTTCATACAACCTATCCAAGAAATTATCGTTTCCCTCTTTCTGCAATTCTGCTTCAAATTCATTCACCAAAAGCGCGATATATTCATAATAACGATTTTTTATTTCCGAATCCCCCTCACTTTCGATAAAAGGAACTACATATGACATAATTAAAAGTAAATGAGATTTATCTTTCATTAAGAATTCTACTACTAAATCCCAAATAATTTTCCTAATAGGCTGTATGTTCTTCCCGTACTTTAAAACATAATGTATTACATTCATTTTTAAACAAGGCTCATCATAAAACATTTCATGCAATAATTCATCTTCTTGGATTAATTCTAAAATTTTCTTCATTGGTAGCATTTTTTTCTTTTCATAATTTAATAAGTGCCAATAGTATCTAAATTTCATAAATGGCTCCTTAGCCATCTCTGCCTTTTCAACGGCGTAAAGAATAGAATTATTAATCTCTTCACTATTATATGAATCCGAAGCATCACCAACTAGTGTATATTGAACTATAGACTCACATATAAAATCTATTTCTTCATTCTCTTTTGGTATCATCTCACTCAAATCAGATATAAAAACAGCAGAAATTTGTTTCGTTTTGATTACCTTAGAAAAAATTTTTTCATAATCCCTAAAAGACATTTTATATCCTCTTCTCCCGCTTAAAATATTTGTTTATGTTTAGACAGAGCAGAAAAATTTATAAAGAAATTATTTTTCTTTGTTGTTTTTCAAGTTCCTGATATTTACCTATTGGATTTTCAACACAACGAAATCTGTAAAATCCACTCGCACTTTTATCAAAATATCCCTGTCTTTTAATTGAATAAAACTATTCTCTCATTCCATTTTACACGAGCAAATTGCTAACAAAAAATAATCTGCTTAATTTTGAAAATCAAACTTTCTATCTGTTAGCAGTCTTTATCTATAACCCATATTTATCCCATTTTTTCTAGATTTTCATGTCTCTCAATGCATCATTCATTTTTACATCTTTTTAATCTGAATTTCATATAGGTGAATTTTAGATTTCCGACAAAAAATAAAATTCCATACTTTTCACAACACAAATAATTAAGTTTAGATATGATTTTTAGAAATAACAATCGACAGAATTGATATTTCTGTAACAGAAAGTTATTTAAATATCACTGAAGTCGTAGTTCCTTTAGAAAACAGGGACTTCAGTAATATTTTTGTTAAATTAGAAGGGATTCAATATAAACAAACCTCTATCAAATCAATAAGATTCAAAATCCATATGATTTAATCTTACAAAATAAGCTGGAGTTAAAATCAACACAATATATGGTAACTATAAAATAGAGTGCCATAGAGATATTCAAAACAATATAAAAATAGAAAAGTAGCTTATACATCGGCTGAAAGTATCCGAAAGCAAATTCTTCAAAAATACTCTTGAGAAAACCTTGTCTTTTTTAAACACTATTAAAAAGCCACTCAACTGTGAAGTGACCCCCGAAAGTTAGACAGGTCGTTTCATTAGGCAGCCTCTAGGGTATGAGCCCGGTATTGTACTGGGCTCATACCCTTTAATTTTGCCTTAATTCTTTTATGA